>CAITSG010000222.1 GCA_903894995.1 uncultured Burkholderiales bacterium | reverse complement strand
GTGACGGCTCCGTCCTGGAAAACCTGGCCGGCAAGAAACCGGGATGAAACCCCAAATGGCATCAGACACCCAGCACGTCATCCCCGCGAACGCGGGGATCCATCTTTCCCTGGACTTCCGCTTGCGCGGAAATGACGCTGAAATGAACACAGTGACAGAAAGCAGCTTATGAAAATCGACCACCTCATCAATGGCCAGCGCGTCGCAGGCCGCGACTACTTTGAAACCGTCAACCCCGCCACCCAAGAAGTGCTGGCCGAAGTCGCCTCGGGCGGCGAGGCGGAAGTGAACGCCGCCGTCGCCGCCGCCAAAGCCGCAGTTCCCAAGTGGGCCGCTACACCCGCCACCGAGCGCGCCAAGATCATGCGCAAGCTGGGCGACCTGATCCCCAAGCATGTGCCCGAGATTTCGGAAACCGAAACCAGGGATTGCGGCCAGACCATCAGCCAAACCGGCAAGCAACTGGTGCCACGCGCGGCCGACAACTTCCACTACTTTGCCGAAATGTGCACCCGCGTGGACGGCCACACTTACCCCACGCCCACGCACCTGAACTACACGCTGTTCCACCCCGTGGGTGTGTGCGCCCTCATCAGCCCGTGGAACGTGCCCTTCATGACCGCCACCTGGAAGGTCGCGCCATGCCTGGCCTTTGGCAACACCGCTGTGCTCAAGATGAGCGAACTCTCGCCCATGAGCGCTGCGCGTTTGGGCGAACTGGCACTCGAAGCCGGTGTGCCCGCAGGCGTGCTGAACCTGGTGCACGGTTACGGCAAAGAGGCGGGTGAGCCATTGGTCTCGCACCGCGATGTGCGCGCCATCAGCTTCACCGGCTCCACCGTCACGGGCAACCGCATCGTGCAAAGCGCGGGCCTCAAGAAGTTCAGCATGGAGCTTGGCGGCAAGAGCCCCTTTGTGATTTTTGAAGACGCCGACCTGGACCGTGCGCTGGATGCTGCCATCTTCATGATCTTCAGCAACAACGGCGAGCGCTGCACCGCTGGCAGCCGCATCCTGGTCCAGCAAAGCATCTATGCCGACTTTGCCTCCAAGTTTGCAGAGCGTGCCAAACGCATCACCGTGGGCGACCCGCTCGATGAAAAAACCATCGTCGGACCGATGATCTCCAAAGCCCACCTGGCCAAGGTGCGCAGCTCCATCGAACTCGGCCCCAAAGAGGGCGCGACGATGCTGTGCGGCGGTCTGGACCAGCCCGGCTACGCCGCTGACTTGCCCGCGCACGTCAAAAACGGCAACTTCGTTTGGCCCACCGTGTTCGCCGATGTGGACAACCGCATGCGCATCGCGCAAGAAGAAATCTTCGGCCCGGTGGCTTGCCTGATCCCCTTCAAGGACGAGCAGGACGCGATTGAAAAAGCCAACGACATCGAATACGGTTTGAGCAGCTACGTCTGGACCGAGAACTTGGGCAAAGCGCACCGCGTGGCGGCCGCAGTCGAGGCCGGCATGTGCTTTGTCAACAGCCAAAACGTGCGCGACCTGCGTCAACCCTTTGGCGGCACCAAGGCCAGCGGCACAGGCCGCGAAGGCGGCACCTGGAGCTACGAAGTGTTCTGCGAGCCCAAAAACGTGGCGGTGTCGCTGGGTGGTCACCACATTCCGCATTGGGGTGTATGACAAATCACCACCATCTGTCATACTTGATGTCATACATTCATCTTGAATGTGTATGACAAGGAGTGAGCCATGCTGTCTGTCCGCCTGCCTGAAACTGTTGAACGCGAATTGACCCAGTATTGCGCCGCACGCAAACTGAGCAAATCGCACGTCGTGCAAGAAGCCCTCGCCGAGTATTTGGTGGCGGCCAAAACGGCCTCCAGCCACAACGCGGCACCCGAGCCCGATCTGTCATTTCTGGCACCTGACGACCCGATCCGGCAGTTCATTGGCATCGCCCGGGACGGCCCAAGCACAGACGAATGGATGGCCATTACCCGCGGCGAGGACTGGAACAAACCATGATCCTGGTCGACACCAACGTCCTGCTTGACATCTACAAGGCCGAC
>CAITSG010000221.1 GCA_903894995.1 uncultured Burkholderiales bacterium | reverse complement strand
TGGCCCCGCCAGACAGGCCCGTGCCTGCGCCGCGTGCCACCACGGGCACCGCCAAGGCGTGGCAGACCTTGAGCACGGCTTGCACCTGCGCTTCGGTTTCGGGCAATGCCACCACCAGAGGCCGCTCGCGGTAGGCGGTCAAGCCGTCGCACTCATACGGCGTGGTGTCTTCTGGGGTGTAAAGAATGGCGTCGGAGGGCAGAACACGGTCCAGCGCCTGCACCACGGCGCGTTGGCGCTCGGCACGTTCGGTGGCGGTCAATTGCTGTGTTTCGGCAGGGGTGTTGGCGCTCATGGCATTCAAAACCTTGAAATGAAGGCTTAACTGTAAGCGCAAGCCCGGCGCGAGGGGCTGAAGAATCTTTGACAGCCTTGTGAAATCAGGCCAGGGCTTTTTTCAGCCAGTCAGCAAAGGTGGCGCATTCCCAGCGCTCCATGGTGCCGGTGCGCCAGCACAGGTAGTGGGCGTGGGGGCTGGGCACGCTGCGTTCAAACAAGCGCACCAACTGGCCACTTTCCAACCAAGGCGCGCCGAGTTTGGAGCGTATCAGTGCGATGCCCAGGCCTTGGGCGGCGGCGTCGCACATCAAGCCGATGTCGTTGAACGAGGAGCCGTCCATGGGTTCGGGCCAGTCCAGGTCGTGCGCCGCAAACCATGTGCGCCATGGCTCCAGCGGGCTGCGCAGCAGGGGCTGGCCTTGGAGATCTTCCACGCTGGCAAAGGGGCCGTTTTCGCGCAACCAGGCGGGCGATGCCAAGGGGGTGACGTCGTCTTTGGCCAAACACACATGCTCTACATCTGAATAGCGGCCGGTGCCAAAGCGCACCGTCAAATCGGCGTCTTCGGCCACCACGTCCAGCAGGGGAATGCTGACCTGCAGGGTGATGTCGATTTCGGGGTAGGCGTCCAGAAAATGTTTGAGCCTGGGCATGAGCACCGAGCGGGCAAAAGTGGGCGTGACCGCCAGGCGCAGCTTGCGGCGGCCGGGCGTGTTGCTGGCGCTGGGAAAGCGCTGCAGCGACACCAGGCCTTCACGCACATGGGCCAGGTATTCGTTGCCTTCGGTCGTGAGCGAAAAATCGGCCCTGCCAAACAGTTTGGTGCCAATGATCTGCTCGAGTTGCTTGACGCGGTGACTCACAGCGCTGGGCGTCACGCACAGCTCCTCGGCCGCCTGGGTCACGCTGCGCAATCTCGCCAACGCCTCAAAGGTCAGCAGGCACTGGATCGGAGGGATGCGTGACGCGTTGGTCGCGGACATGGGGCTGGGTTCGGTTGGAGCGGCGGGGATGAAACTGGGGCTATTTGAAGATCACGGTTTTGTGGCCGTTGATCAACACGCGGTGTTCGCTGTGCCATTTCACGGCGCGGGCCAGCACCTGGCTTTCGGTGTCGCGGCCCTGGGCCGTCAGGTCTTCCACGGTTTTGCTGTGGTCCACACGGGCCACATCCTGCTCGATGATCGGGCCTTCGTCCAGGTCGGCTGTCACGTAATGGGCGGTGGCGCCGATTAACTTCACACCTCGGTCATGTGCCTGGTAGTAAGGCTTGGCCCCCTTGAAGCTGGGCAAAAAGCTGTGGTGGATGTTGATGGCCCGACCGGCCAGCTTGCGGCACAGGTCGTCGGAGAGGATCTGCATGTAACGGGCCAGCACCACCAGTTCGGCGCCTTCGGCCTGGATGATCTCGTATTGTTTGGCTTCAGCCTGTTGTTTGGTGGCGGCGGTCACCGGGATGTGGTGAAAGGGCACGTTGTAGCTGGCCGCCAGCTGGTAGAACTCGCGGTGGTTGCTCACGATGGCGCGGATGTCGAGCGGCAGCAGGCCGCTCTTCCAACGGAACAGCAGGTCGTTCAGGCAGTGGCCTTCTTTGCTGACCATGATCACGGTGCGCATGGGCTGGGTGGTGGCGTGCAGATCCCATCTCATGTCAAAGGTCTGGGCAAATGCAGCCCACTGGGCATTGAGCGTGTCACCGTCGATTTGGTCACAGGCAAACTGCACGCGCATGAAAAACAGACCGGTGTCGTGGTCGTTGTATTGCGCTGCTTCTTCGATGTTGCCCCCGCGCTCCAGCAAAAAACCTGACACGGCGTGCACGATGCCGGTGCGGTCAGGGCAAGAGAGGGTCAGGATGTAGGTGGTCGTGGCAATGGGATTCATGGGGTGAGATTGTCGCGCATTGCCCGCAGTCTCGTTGGACCGTCAAAGTCTTATCTTCAAGCTGGAACCCTCAGTACCTGACCAGGAAAAATATGCTCTGGACTGGCCATGACACTGGGGTTGGCTTCAAGCAAGCGTTTGTATTGGTGAGGATCGCCGTACACCTGCTTGGCAATGGTCCACAGGGTGTCACCGTCGCGCACGACATAGGTTTGAGCTTCGACCTGGCGTTGCAAGGCCTCGTTTTTCTGTACGCCTGTCTGAACAACTTGGACGGAAGTCGTGTGCAAAATGGTCTGTGAGGCCTGGACTGCCCTGTCTTTCTCAGAGGCCGACATGCTCACGGCGTTGGCGCTCACCATGGGCGCACGGTTCGATGGTGCCGATGGTAAATCTGCAACAGAGTCCCCTTGTGATGACTTGGGCTCGGTTGTGGCCAAAGCCGATGCCGGTTGCACGGGGGCTGGCCATTCAGTCAATGGCGTGGCAGAGGGAGGGGCCGGGTCTTGCTTGAACCCATAAATCCCCATGCCGGTGGCAACCAAGGCGGCGGCGACCCAAGCGGCCTTGTAATGGCCACGGTGCTCGGCTTCATGGGCGGTGACGATGCGCCCGTTTTTGATGACAACGTCAGGAATGGCTTGCATGGAGGTTCTCCAAAATGCGAATACAAATGAGGGCTTATCAGGCGTGAGTCACTGCAGTGCCCAGCCAAGTGCTTAGATCTGAGGTCTTGAGGTTTGTTCGCCGTGGACCGCACCCCCAGGGCCCAAGGTCGGCACGATCTTGACTTTGAGCACTTGTGCGCCCAGCACGTTGCGGCCCAGTGCTGCTGCCCTCAGAGTCCATCGCATTCGTGTTGATGTGCACATACCACCTCATTTTAAATAAAAAGCACTCTTTTATTTTGATGGATTCTTGTCTTTAAGAACAGGGGGTATATACAGGGAGCGACGAAAATACTGTCCACAATGGGCCAAAGTGGCCATCCAGCGCCGATTTGATCGTGTCATCGGTCCATTGAGGCTCCAAGCCTGGGCGGTGTCATTCACGCGCCTGCCTCTGGCATGACAGTCCTTTAAACTCGTTCCCACCTGATTCAATTTAAGGAGTGCGTTCGTGAACAACCATGACATCCCCATGGACAACCAATGGTTGCCCTTCACCCCCAACCGCACATTCCGCCAAGACCCTCGGGTCTTTGTGGGCGCCGAGGGTATGCACTTCACCACGCACGATGGCAAAAAGATCATCGACGGCATCTCCAGCCTGTGGTGCGTGGGTGCAGGCCACAACCGAAAGCCCATCAACGAAGCCATCAAAAAGCAGCTGGACACGCTGGACTACGCCACAGCTTTTCAGGCCAGCAACGACAAGGCCTTCAAAGCGGCGCAGATGATTGCCGACATGGCCCCCGGCGACCTGAACAAGGTGCTGTTTTGCAATTCCGGCTCTGAGGCGGCCGACACGGCACTGAAAGTGGCGCTGGCCTACCACCGTGCCCGGGGCGAAGGCCACCGCAACGTGTTCATTGGCCGCGAAAAGGGTTATCACGGCGTGAACTTCGGCGGCATGAGCGTCGGCGGCCTGCCCGCCAACCGCAAGGTGTACGGCGCGCAGCTGCTGCCGCGTGTGGACCACATGCGCTTCATCCACGACCCGGTGAACCACGCCTACATCCACCACGAGGAACCCGTGTGGGCCGAAGACCCGCTGCTGGAGCTGGAAAACCGCATTTTGGTGTTGCACGACCCGAGCAATATTGCCGCCGTGATCGTCGAGCCGATTGCGGGCAGTGCGGGCTGGTACATCCCGCCCCAGGGCTATGTGAAGCGCCTGCGTGAGATTTGCGACAAGCACGGCATTTTGCTGATTTTTGACGAAGTCATCACCGGCTTTGGCCGCCTGGGCGTGAACTTTGGCGCTGACTATTACGGCGTGGTGCCCGACATGCTCAACTTCGCCAAGGCAGTGACCAATGGCGTGATCCCGCTGGGCGGCGTGATTTGCCGCGATTTCATCTACGACGCGATGATGAACGCCAACTCGCCGCAGCACGCCATCGAGTTTTTCCACGGCTACACCTATTCGGGCCACCCTGTGGCTTGCGCGGCCGCCATTGCCACGCTCAACCTGATGAAGGAAGAAAACCTGTTTGCCCGTGCGGGCCAGCAAGGCCGTGTGCTCGGCGACGCGATGCACAGCGCCATGAAGGGTTTGCCCAATGTGGTTGGCATTCGCACGCTGGGTTTGGCCGGGGCGGTGGAGCTGGCCAGCATCCCGGGCATGCCCGGCAAGCGGTCTTACGACATTTTCATGGACTGTTTCCACCACGGCGTTTGGGTGCGCCCGGCGGGCGAAAACATTGTCATTTGCCCGCCCTACATTGTGGAAGACGCGCACATCGACCAAATTGTGCAGACCGTGGCCGACAGCATCCGCCGTCACGCCTGACGCTCCTTTGATGCCCGTCACCCGACCGCCCGTTTGGGCGGTCTTTTTTTGACCCGATGAATTTTCGTCACCTGACCCGTGTGGCGCTGACCTTGTTGTTGGCGCTGGTTGCGGCCGAGCTGTGCGTTTGGCTGCACACCCCCATTCCCTGGATGCTGGGGCCTCTGTTGGCGACGGCGCTGGCTTCGGTACTGGGTGCGCCGACGCGTAGCGCCCGTATGCTGCGCAACATGGGGCAATGGGTCATTGGCGCGGCTTTGGGCCTGTATTTCACGCCGCAAGTCAGCGCACTGGTCGTCAGCCTGTGGTGGGCTATTGTGCTGGCCGTGCTGTGGGCGCTGGCGCTGGGCGGCTTGTTCGGTCTTTGGCTGCATCGCCAACATGCAGCCGATTTTGCGCACCTGCAACCCGGGGCCTGGCGAGCCACCAGCTACTTTGCCAGTGCCATTGGCGGCGCGTCCGAGATGACCTTGCTGGCCGAGCGTTATGGGGGTCGCACCGATCTGGTGGCGGCCGCGCACAGCGTGCGGCTGGTCATTGTGGTGTTGTCGGTGCCTTTTGCCATGCAGTGGGCGCAAAGCCATTGGGGCCTGCAGGTCGATGCGCGTTTGTTGCCGGGGCCGCGTGTGGCGCAATGGCCCGGCTTGTTTTGGCTGGGGCTGGTCACGGCAGCTGGCGCGCTCGTCATGACGTGGCTCAAGCGCAGCAACCCGTGGTTCATGGGCGCTTTGTTGGCATCCATGGGGCTGACACTGTCGGGCGTAGATTGGTCGGCGGTGCCGACAAGCTTGTCGAATGCTGCGCAGTTGCTCATCGGCGTGAGCCTGGGGGTGCGGTTTCAGCGGGAGTTTTTGTACACCGCACCACGCTGGTTGGTGTCGGCCGCGATCGGCAGCTGGGTCATGATGGCCTTGTCTGTCGGGTTTGGCTGCTTGCTGGCGTGGGCCACCGGGCTGAACCCGGCCACGCTGATTTTGGGCACTTCGCCCGGTGGCATTGCCGAGATGGCGATCACGGCCAAGGTCTTGCAGTTGGGGGTGCCCGTGGTCACGGCGTTTCAGGTTTGCCGTCTGGTGGCGGTGCTGATGTTGGTGGGGCCGATTTTTCAGTGGATCAACAGGCGTAAAAAAACCGCCTGAGGGCGGTTTTTTACAGTTTGGTGGTTTTGGCCTTACAGGAAGGACCACAGGTATTTGTCGTGGCTACAGCCAACGACCAAGCGCCACCGCCAAGCCGATTCAGTGCACCACCACAGGCTGCTGGGCCAGACCTGTGTAGCCTTCAAGCGTGTCTTCGACTTCTTCTTGCGTGGGGGTGTGTTGTTGCCAAGCCTGGATTTGCTGCTGGAACATTTCGGCCCAAGAGCCATCAAGGTACACCTCTTTGCCTGAGCGTTTGTCCACAATTTCAAAACCATGTCGCTCCAGCATGGGTTTGCTGGGTGTAGGCGATGATTCGCTGGGCGCATTGGCCAGCATGTGCATCACGGCAAAGGTCTCGGATTCATAGAGCAAATTCATGTCTTTATTCTCCCTCAAGTTGCCCGCCTCAAGTCAGGTGGTTTGTAACAATGTGACGCGCATTTTATTTTTTCAACCGGGGGTGTTGCCTGGGGCCAAGGGGGGCAAAGGGGTTTGGCCAATCAAATTCAGGTCAATGAAGTTGCCGTTGACTTGGGTGATGCGTATGCGCACGGGCAACCACTGGTGTTCACGGGCCACCCAGAACTCCACCTGCGCATCAAAACGGTTGCGCGGCTGGCACACCCATTTGGTGGCACTCAGGTCCACGCCATTGACGGTGATGGTTTCTACCTTGTCCAGGGTCAACAGCCACGGCAAAGCGTCGCGAATGGTGGCAATCTGGATTTGCAAACGTGTGCCGGGTACAAAACGCGCACCGTCTGCGGCCATGGCGGCCGCCAATTGGGCGTACAAGCTGATTTGGTCTTGCGCACCGGCTTGTAACACGGCTGTTGGTGCATTGCTGCTGAACACAATGCGTTGGCCTGCGTGGTCAAAATGGCTGGCACGTTCACTGCGCCAACTGTCCGAAAACCGGATGGGCAGCAGTCCTGTGGGTGCAATTTGCCCTTGGCTGCGCCATTGACGTGAGCCGAGCAAAAAAGCTTTGACGGTCAGCCCCATGTCGTAGCGGCCCTCGTTGTGTTGCCAGCTCAAACTGCCACTGGCCGTGTATTGGATGCCTTTTTCTTGGCCTGTTAATCGGTAACTGATCAAAGTAGAAGACGGCAACATGCCCAATGGGATGCCGGGCAGGTTCATGGTGGCAGACGCTATCTGATCGGCTGGCGCGATGGTTGCAGATTTTGAGTCGGCTGGAGCCGATGGGTTCACAGCAGGACTGTCCTGTGGAGACACCTCAGTAGGAGGGCTGGCGATGGCGCTCTGTGCGACTGCGTTGGGAGGGTCGGGTTCAAGTTTGGCCATGGCAGCTGCACTTGGCGCTGGTGCCGAGGCATCCGGTGTGGCTTCTCCGGGTTCTGGGGTCCCTTGGTCAGGCGTGGCGGTCGCTGTCAGATTTGGGCTTTGTGCTGCGGCAGTCGCCCCCGATGAAGGAACGGCGGCAACAGGGGACTTGACCACCTGCGCAATGCGCGTTGGGCTGGAGGTTGGAGGCTTGGGTGTCGAAGGATTTGCAGAGCTTGCGCTGGCGCTTGCAATGGTGCGCGTTTGCATGGCACCTGCGCGTGTGAGTGGGTCTTGCAAACGCCAAAGCTGAGCATCACCCAAGCCCAACAGCACAACCAGATGTGCAAGCAAAACACCCAGAGCCAAAAGCAAAAGCGTTTTTTTGGCGGGTCTACCCGTTGGTGATGATGAGAGGTGCGAGGCAGTCATGGAAGCAGTGCTCAAGTGGGTCGCCAACCCAAATCGCTAGAGAGCAAGGCGGCAAAGGCACGCAAAGGTTTGGCCACTGAGCCTTGCCAGTCCGTGTCCAGCGTGGCTGAAGACCCCAAAGCCACCACGCCCAAGGCCAAATGCCCGTCGGCATTGAACACAGGCGCACAAAAGCCCGAGATGCCGGGCAATAAAACATTGACCACTCGCCCCAAACCTTGGTGACGCGTTTCTTCCAAAATCGCACGCACTTGGACTTGTGTTGAAGGCAAGTCGGTGCGACCGAGTTTTCGGACCAAAGCCAGCTCTGACTCGATCATGGGTTGGGCTTTGTCGACCCCGCCACCGTGGCCCATGAAGGCGGCAAAACAACGGCCTGTGGCCGATGACAACAACGGCATCACATCGCCCAAGCGCAAATTGACTGGCACAGTCAAAGGGGTTTCTTGCCAATGCACCAAGGTCGGGCCACGATTTCCCCAGACCGCCAATGCCAGGGTGTGGCCGGTTTGGTCTAGAAGTGTTGGCAGGCGCTCACGCGCCAGCTTGACCGCATCCAGCCGAGACAATGAGGCCAGTCCCAAGCGCAATGCGGCCGGACCCAGTTCGTAACGGGTGTTGCCATCTTGCACCACCAAGTGCAGACGTTGAAAGCTCACCAAGTAGCGGTGTGCCTTGGCCGCGCTCATGCTTGCCGAGCCCGCGAGATCCCGCAGCATGAGGGGGCCTGGGGCTTGCGCCAGCACATCGAGCAAAGCAAAGCCCACCTCAACCGACTGGATGCCCGCGCGTTCTTTGTCCTCAATCAGGGGAATGTCTGCGGGTCTTGGGTTGGGCATATGGTCTAAAATAAATTTTCGTTTAGTTAAATGAGTTTAACCATGCGTAATTTTGCCGTGTTTCCCCATGTGAGCAGCGGCCACCACAAAAGAACACCTACAAGATGAAATTGGCGACCTACAAAGACGGCTCACGCGATGGACAGTTGGTGGTGGTTTCGCGCGACTTGAGCACCGCGCATTATGCGACGGGCATCGCCAGCAAGCTTCAGCAAGCGCTCGATGACTGGAATTTTCTGGCCCCCCAACTGCAAGACCTGTACACCACCTTGAACCAAGGCAAAGCCCGCCACGCTTTTCCCTTTGACCCCGAGCGCTGCATGGCCCCTTTGCCGCGTGCCTACCAGTGGGCGGATGGCTCAGCGTATTTGAACCATGTGGAGCTGGTACGGGCTTCGCGCAACACCGAGGTGCCCAGCAGTTTTTACACCGACCCTCTGATGTACCAGGGCGGCAGCGATGATCTGCTGGGCCCCTGTGACACGGTGGTTTGCGCCAACGAAGCGTTTGGCATCGACTTTGAGGCCGAGATCGCGGTCATCACGGGTGATGTGCCGATGCAAACCCCCGCCGACGAAGCCATCGAGGCTGTGCGCTTGATCATGCTGGCCAACGACGTGAGCCTGCGCAACCTGATTCCGAACGAGTTGGCCAAGGGCTTTGGCTTCTTGCAAGGCAAACCCGCCACCGCCTTCAGCCCTGTAGCCGTGACGCCCGACGAACTGGGGGAGGCTTGGCAAGGGGGGCGTGTGCACCTGACCATGCAATGCACTTGGAATGGCCGCAAAGTGGGCATGTGCGAAGCCGGACCCGAGATGAGCTTCCATTTCGGCCAGCTGATCGCGCACCTTTGCAAAACCCGCCATGTGCGCGCAGGCTCCATCGTGGGCAGTGGCACCGTGAGCAACAAAAGCGTGGAGGTCAATGGCAAGCCCGAGTGGCCCAAAGGCTACAGCTGCATCGCCGAAAAACGCGCCATCGAAACCATCCAAGACGGCCAGCCCGGCACCGATTACATGAAATTCGGCGACACCATCCGCATCGAGATGATGGGCCAAAACGGTGAAAGCTTGTTTGGGGCGATTGAGCAGGAAGTGGTGCCGCTGGAAGAGTGAAGGGGTGCTGCAGGAAGTTCGCGCCAAGATCAAGGCGCTGCTGCAGATTCGTTGAGTTGGCGGAAACGGGTTGATTGGCTATACTTGTATAGCAACTGTTCAAAGGGAAGAAACCATGCTTGCCATCCGCCTGCCCGAAAGCATCGAAACACGCTTGGGTCAATTGGCCCAAGAGACCGGTCTGACCAAGACCGCGCTGGTGCGCGAAGCCATTCTCGAACACATCGATGACCTGGAAGACTATTTCCTGGCTGAGTCTCGCGCCCGCAAGAACCGCAAAACCATTTCGCTGGAAGACGTGGAGCGAGAGCTTGGCCTGGCAAATTGAATTTGACCCAGACGCCCTCAAGGACCTGCGCAAACTCGATCAGCCCATCCAGATCCGTTTGGTGGGTTTTTTGCGCACACGCGTCAGCAGCTTGACCAACCCCCGCGACATCGGCGAAGCACTTTCGGGTCAGCGCTTGGGCAGTTACTGGAAATACCGCGTGGGTGACTGGCGCATCATCTGTGACATCCAGGACCAGAAAATCCTGGTGCGCGTGCTGCGCATCGGTAATCGGCGTGAAGTCTATCGATAGGGTTTGAAGCGTAAAAATGCCATTTACGCTTCACGAATGAAGCGAAAATCTCTAAAATACGCTTCATGGTCATCTGGCAATCCCCTTACTGGCCTGAATTTCAGGTCGATCTGGCCGCGCTGCAACCGGCGTTGGCCGCTGCACGCTATGCACAAGGGCGGTCAATGGGACTCGCCAGCCATCTGCAACTGATGGACTTGGGCGCATTGGAACTGCAAGGCTGGGCCGACGAAGCCATCGCCACGGCGCAGATCGAAGGCGAGATTCTGCAAGTCAATTCGGTGCGGGCCTCAGCCGCGCGGCGCTTGGGCATGGCTGACGCCAAAGCGCTAGATCGAGATGCAAGGACCGAAGCCACGCTCGACGTGCTGCAAGCGGCCATCGAACAAAGCCAGCAGCCCTTGAGCCACGACACTCTGTACGGCTGGCAAGCTGCCTTGTTCCCGACCGGACGCAGCGGCATCCAGAAAATACGCACGGGCGCTTACCGCGACCATGCCGAACCCATGCAGATCGTCACGCCCCGCATGGGCAAGCCCGACATCGTGCACTACCAGGCACCCGATTCGGCCGACGTGCACGCGCAGATGACGCGGCTGATCGACTGGTTCAACAGCAGCCTGGGCCAAACCGATGGTCTGGTGCGTGCAGCTCTGGCGCACCTGTGGCTCGAAGCCATTCACCCCTTTGAAGATGGTAACGGCCGTGTTGGAAGGGCGCTGGTCGAAATGGCGCTGGCGCAAGACCTGAAAACCGACAAGCGTTTGTGGAGCCTGTCGCAGCAAATGTGGCTGGACCGGGTAGGCTACGACGCCCAACTGCAAGCAGCCACCGGACAGGCCAACATGGACGTGACGCCTTGGGTGCAATGGTTCGTTGGCTGTGTGCACAAAGCAGCCGATGCCACCTGGGACCACATGCAAGCGGCCATGCGCAAAACCCGCTTCTGGGCCGAGTTGCGTGAGCAACATCCGCAGCTCACGCCCACACAAACCAAGGCGATCAACAAACTCTTCGACGCCGGACCAGATGGCTTTGCCAATGGCATCAGCACCGAAAAATACGTCAACCTCTGCCGCGTGTCGCGCGCCACGGCCTACCGCGAACTCACGGCGCTGTGCGAGATGGGGGTGTTGGTGCAGATTGGGACGGGGCGGGGGACCCGGTATCAGCTCAATTTCGGCAAGCGCTGAGCGTGGGTAACCTGTGTATCCATCAGCTTTTTTAAAGTTGAAAGGGCGACAGGATGTTGGCCATTTTTTTGCAGCCTTTTGGCACAAACATCCCACACACAATCCCCTGGCCCATTGAAAATTTCCTCTGACTGTCCATTCGGAAAGATGCGCAAGACAATCAGATGCTCTGGCTTGCTTCGCAGTGCTACACCCCTGTTACCTTGTGTCGCCTTAATCTGAACTTCTCGACCATCCTTACTGACGGCATCATGGCCTGGGTGCGAGTTGGGATAAAGATCAAGCCCATACGTGTGGGCAGCAAGTACTTCTCCAAGACTTCCGACAAGATGGCCGTCTGGGGTAAATTTTTTATTTTTGGTCTCAAACAGCAACTCCAATTCAGCGACCACCTTGTACAAGTCACGTACAAGTCGTGGGACTTCAGTGATCGCCGAATCCATGTTTAGCCCAATTTCTGCATCAACAAAGCATTCACCTGCCCAGGATTTGCCTTGCCCTTGCTGGCCTTCATGATCGGGCCGACCAAACCGTTCAGAGCCTTGGCATTGCCCGCCTTGAACTCTTCCACGTTTTTGGGGTTTGCGGCCAGTACGTCATCGATGATCTTTTCCAGCTCACCCGTGTCATTCATCTGCTTGAGGCCTTTGGCTTCGATGATGGCGTCGACTTCGCCCTCGCCGTTCCACAGGCCTTCAAACACCTGACGCGCGGCGTTGTTGCTGATGGTGTTGTCGCTGATGCGGCCGATCAGGGCGGCCAGTTGGGCCGCACTCACGGGCGCTTGCTCAATGGCCATTTCGCTCGCGTTCAGGCGGCGTGAGACTTCGCCCATGATCCAGTTGCTGGCCAGTTTGGCTTGGCCGCAGGCTTTGGCCGTGGCTTCAAAGTAGGCTGCGACCGCCTTGCTTTGGGTCAGTTGCGTGGCGTCATATTCGGGCAGGGCGTAGTCGCGTACAAATCGCTCGGCCATGACACGCGGCAACTCGGCCATTTCGCTTTTGACGCGCTCCACCCAGTCGCGGCCGATCACCAACGGTGGCAGGTCCGGGTCCGGGAAGTAGCGGTAGTCGGCGGCGTCTTCTTTGGTGCGCATGGCGCGGGTCTCGCCCGTGTCGGGGTCGAACAGCACGGTGGCTTGCTGGATGGTGTGGCCGTCTTCGATTTGGTCGATTTGCCAGCGCACTTCGTAGTCGATGGCTTGCTGCATGAACTTGAAGCTGTTCAGGTTCTTGATCTCGCGGCGGGTGCCCAGCGGGCCACCGGGTTTGCGCACCGACACGTTGGCGTCGCAACGGAAACTGCCCTCTTGCATGTTGCCGTCGCAGATGCCGATCCAAGTCACGATTTTGTGCAGTTCTTTGGCGTAGGCCACGGCTTCTTCGCTGCTGCGCATGTCGGGCTGGGTCACGATTTCCAGCAGGGGCGTGCCTGCGCGGTTCAGGTCAATGCCCGACTGACCGATGAAGTCTTCGTGCAGTGATTTCCCCGCGTCTTCTTCGAGGTGGGCACGTTCCAGGCGCACGGTTTTGCGCACGGTCTCTTTGCCCACTTCCAAGAAGAAAGACACTTCGCCGCCTTGCACCACCGGAATCTCGAACTGGCTGATCTGGTAGCCCTTGGGCAGGTCGGGGTAGAAGTAGTTTTTGCGGGCAAAGATGCTGCGCTCAGCAATGTGCGCGTTGATGGCCAGACCGAATTCGATGGCGCGTTCGACCGCGCCCACGTTCATCACGGGCAGCGTGCCCGGCAGGGCCATGTCCACCGCGCAAGCTTGTGTATTGGGTTCTGCGCCAAACGCCACCGAAGCACGGCTGAAAATTTTGCTCTTGGTCGAGAGTTGGGCGTGTGTTTCGAAGCCGATGACGACTTCGTAGCCTTGGACGAGTTTGCTCATGTGTGGTTCACCTGATGAATCAGAAGTTGTCGGATGCCGCGCATGCGGCCCAAGCCATCGCGCGCAGGGGCTCGCTCCCACAAAGACCTGGGTTCACTGAAGGCCCTTCGGTTGGCGAAGGTGAAAATCGGTCGCTTGTTGCAGACGGTGTGCGGCGTTCAGCAGCTGGGCTTCTTTGAAATAGTTGCCAATCAGTTGCAGACCTACAGGCATACCCCCCGCTCCAAAGCCCGCAGGCACGCTCATGCCGGGCAGGCCGGCCAGTGAGGCGGGTAAGGTGAAGATGTCAGCCAAGTAGTCGGCCACCGGGTCGTTGGCGTTTTCGCCAAACTTCCAGGCCACGGATGGGGCTACGGGGCCTGCGATCACGTCACATTCCTTGAATGCTTTTTGGAAGTCATCCGCGATCATGCGGCGGATTTTTTGGGCTTGCAGGTAGTAAGCGTCGTAATACCCATGCGAAAGCACATAAGCGCCGGTCATGATGCGGCGCTTGACCTCGTTGCCAAAGCCTTCGGCGCGGGTTTTTTTGTACATGTCCACCAGGTCGGTGTAGTCCTTGGCGCGGTGGCCGAACTTCACGCCGTCAAAGCGGCTGAGGTTGGAGCTGGCTTCGGCTGGGGCAATGATGTAGTACACGGGAATCGACAACTCGGTGCGCGGCAGGCTGATGGGCACCAGCTTGGCGCCGAGCTTTTCATACTCGCGCAATGCGCCGTCTACCGCAGCACGCACATCGGCGGCCAAGCCTTCGCCAAAAAACTCTTTGGGAATGCCAATGCGCAGAACGTCGAGGGAGTTGTTGAGCGATGCCGCAAAGTCTTCGGTGGGCATGTCCAGCGAAGTCGAGTCGCGGTCCAAGTCCGCGCCGCACATGGCGCTCAGCAAGAGGGCGCAGTCTTCGGCACTGCGGGCCATGGGGCCAGCTTGGTCCAGGCTCGATGCGTAGGCGATCAGCCCAAAGCGTGATGCACGGCCATAGGTCGGCTTTATGCCGGTGATGCCGCAAAAGCTGGCCGGCTGGCGGATCGATCCGCCCGTGTCGGTGCCGGTGGCGGCGGGAGCCAGGCCCGCGGCCACGGCAGCAGCGCTGCCGCCCGACGAGCCACCGGGCACACGGGCGGTGTCCCAGGGGTTTTGCACCGGGCCGTAGGCCGAATTTTCGTTGGCCGAGCCCATGGCGAATTCGTCGCAATTGAGCTTGCCCAAAGTGACCATGCCCGCCGTGCGCAGGCGCTGCACCACGGTGGCGTCAAAGGGGGAACGGTAGCCGCTCAGGATTTTGGAGCCTGCGGTGGTGGCGAAGTCGCGGGTCACGAACACGTCTTTGTGCGCCACAGGCACGCCTTCCAGTGGCCCGGCTGTGCCGTCCGCCAGTTTGGCGTCCGAGGCGCGGGCTTGGGCCAGCGTGACTTCGCTGTCGATGTCCAAAAACGCGTTGTGTGGGTTGCCGCCCATGCGGGCCAAAAAGCGCGTGGCGACTTCCACCGCACTGACTTCTTTGGTTTGTAAAAGGCTGGCCAGCGCTTTCACGCTGAGTTGGTGCAGATCACTCATGGCTTACTCAATGACTTTGGGAACCAAAAAAAGGCCGCGTTCGACGGCCGGGGCGCTTTGCTGGTTCAGATCGCGTTGCTTGGGCTCGCTGGCCAAGTCGGGGCGCAGGCGCAGCGTGATGTCCTGAATGGCCGCCACGGGGTGGGCCATGGGGGTGATGCCAGTGGTATCGACCGCCTGCATGGCTTGGACGATGCCAAAAAAGCCATTGATTTGAGTGAGCATGCGCTCGCTTTCGTCAGGCTTTAGCTCCAGCCGGGCGAGGTTTGCAATGCGGGCAATATCCTTTGGGGTCAGCGACATGTTTTGAATGAGAGGTAAAAGGTCGGTTTTCCAAGTTTCGCGTGGCCCATGGGCGTACGAGTAACCGGGGGATCGGTTATTATCCTGTGTTTGCTGCCGAGACAAGTACCATCTTGACACCTGTCTGCACGCAAACCCAGATTTGATTGTCGTGCGCACCCACCCTGAATTCCCAAGCAGAGGGGTTGCAGCACCTAAGGATTTCCGAATGTTTTCTTCATTCCGCCGTTATTTTTCCAGCGACCTGGCCATTGACTTGGGCACTGCCAACACCTTGATTTTTGTGCGCGACAAAGGCATTGTGCTTGACGAGCCATCGGTTGTGGCCATTCGCCACGAAGGTGGCCCCCAAGGCAAAAAGACTTTGCAGGCCGTTGGCCACGAGGCCAAAGCCATGCTGGGCAAAGTGCCCGGCAACATCGAAGCCATCCGGCCCATGAAGGACGGTGTGATCGCCGACTTCACGGTGACTGAACAGATGCTCAAGCAGTTCATCCGCATGGTTCACCCCCGCAGCACCTTCCGCCCCAGCCCCCGCATCATCATTTGTGTGCCTTGCGGCTCCACCCAGGTCGAGCGTCGGGCCATCCGTGAGTCGGCTTTGGGTGCAGGCGCATCCGAGGTTTACCTGATCGAAGAACCCATGGCTGCCGCCATCGGCGCAGGCCTGCCCGTGTCGGAGGCTTCAGGCTCCATGGTGGTAGACATTGGTGGCGGCACCACCGAAGTGGGTGTGATCTCGCTGGGCGGCATGGTTTACAAAGGCAGCGTGCGCGTGGGCGGTGACAAGTTCGACGAAGCCATCATCAGCTACATCCGCCGCAACTACGGCATGCTGATTGGCGAGCCCACGGCGGAATCGATCAAGAAAAACATTGGCTCTGCCTTCCCCGGCAGCGAAGTGAAAGAAATGGAAGTCAAAGGCCGCAACCTGTCCGAAGGCGTGCCACGCAGCTTCACCATCAGCTCCAACGAAATCCTCGAAGCCCTGACCGACCCACTCAACCAAATCGTGTCGGCCGTCAAGACCGCTTTGGAACAAACACCACCCGAGTTGGGTGCCGACATTGCCGAGCGCGGCATGATGCTGACCGGTGGTGGTGCTTTGCTGCGCGATCTGGACCGTTTGCTGGCCGAAGAAACCGGTTTGCCAGTATTGGTGGCCGAAGACCCGCTGACTTGCGTGGCACGCGGTTGCGGCATGGCGCTCGAGCGCATGGACCAACTGGGCAGTATTTTCACCAGCGAGTAAAGACCTGCAGGTCAATGCTCGAGCGTTGACCTGCAGACCATTGACCCACAAGATCCGGTGCAACTGAACCATGGCTCTGGATACGATTGAGCGAAGCGCCCCGCCGATTTTTCGGCGAGGACTTTCTTCGACCTCCAAGATGCTGCTTTTGGGTTTGTTGTCTATTTTGTTGATGGCGGCCGATCACCGTTTGCAAATTTCACAACCCATCCGTTCGGGGGTTGCGATTGTGTTGTCCCCTTTGCAGTGGCTGTCATTGCAGCCCGGACACGCTTTTCAAGCCATTGGGCAGTATTTCGGAAACCTTGAACAGGCGCAGGATGTCGCTCAAAGTTACCAAAGCCGCACGATTGCTCAGGCCCAGCGCTTGCAGCAGGTCGAGCAATTGAGCCAGGAAAATGCCCATTTGCGGCAATTGCTTGATTTGCGTGTGCAGATTGCGGGTCCCTCCAAAGCGGTGCAGGTCCTGTACGACACGGCCGATCCTTATACCCGTAGAGTGGTGGTCGATCGTGGCCAACTGGCGGGCATTGTTCACGGCTCGGCTGTCATTGATACGACCGGCGTGGTGGGTCAGGTCACACGCGTTTACCCCTTGGTGAGCGAGGTGACTTTGCTCACCGATCGAGACCAAAGCATCCCGGTCATGAATGCTCGCACAGGAAGCCGTCATGTGGCCAATGGAGACCCCTACACCTTGGGTGGATCTTTGGACCTGAAGTTTGTTCCTGCCGGGGCAGATGTGCAAAAAGGTGATTTGTTGACCACCAGTGGCATTGACGGCGTCTATCCTGCGGGCTTGCATGTGGGGCGCATCGCACGGATCGATCGCCGTGTCGATTCATCTTTTGCACGAGTCCATGCCGAACCCATGGCCACTGAGCGGGGTCGACACTTGTTGGTGTTGTTGCCGGTCAAGGACTGGCCAGCATTGCCCTCCGAGAAAGGCAAGGTCTCCAACGCCAAGATCAAGCCCTCCGGTTCCTCCTCGGCAGGAGCCAAACCATGATCATGCCCGCTGGTCGTCCGCTGTTGCTGCCTGCCAACCCCAAGTTCATCGGCATCACCTTGATGTTGGCTTTGCTGGTGCACATGCTGCTGGGTTTGTTGGGCTGGTATTGGTTGCCGGATGTGTTGGCCATTGTGGTGGTCTTTTGGACGGTTCATCAACCACGGCGGGTCGGTTTGGTCTTGGCCTTTTTGCTCGGCCTGGCCCTGGACGTGCACGAGTCGGCCTTGTTAGGGCAAAACGCCTTGTCTTATGTGGTGTTGGCAGGACTCGCCAATATTGCCCAGCGCCGTTTGCTCTGGTTTCCGTTGAGGGAGCAAGCGCTTCAAATTTTGCCGCTTTTTGTGTTGGCCGCCTTGGTGGAGTGGTTGACGCGACTCGTGGCGCAGGATGCATGGCCTGTGTGGACCCAAGTGCTGGGTCCATTGTTGCAAGCAGCGCTTTGGCCTTTGGTGGGCGCTTTGTTGTTGGCCCCACAAAGGCGTGCGTTTGAGCGCGACGATATTCGGCCACTTTAACGATGCCTTTACACCTGCCCTCACTTGCGGAATTGCGCGACACGCGTGTTGAGATTCAGCGTTTCCAGTACCGGGTGGCCATGGTGCAATGGTTGGTGTTGTTCTGTTTTGCCTTGCTGGCCTCGCGCTTGATTTATTTGCAAGTGGTTCGGCACGAAGATTTGCACGAACAGGCCGAAAACAACCGCACGGCCATCTTGCCCACAGTGCCGCCTCGCGGCACCATCCTCGATCGAAATGGGGTGGTTCTGGCCAGCAATTACTCGGCTTATACCTTGGAGATCACACCCTCCAAGGTCAGCGATCTGGAGGTCACCATCAACGAACTGGCGGAGTTGGTGGACATTCAGACCAAAGACCGTCGTCGCTTCAAACGTTTGCGCGAAGAGTCCAAGAGTTTCGACTCTTTGCCCATTCGCAACCGTTTGACAGACGAAGAGGTGGCCCGCTTCAGTGCCCAGAGGTACCGGTTTCCGGGTGTTGAAATCAAGGCCCGCTTGTTCAGGCAATACCCTTACGGTGAACTTGCCAGCCATGTGATCGGCTACATCGGGCGCATCAACCAACGGGAAAAAGAACGGCTGGAAGAAGACGAGGATTCCGCCAACTACAGGGGTACTGAATACATTGGCAAGTTGGGTGTTGAACAGCGCTACGAGCGTGAGTTGCACGGCATCACCGGGGTCAACCAGGTAGAAACATCGGCCGGTGGACGCGCCACGCGCAGTTTGTCCAGCCGCCCCGCCATTCCTGGGCAAAACGTGGTCTTGTCCATCGACATCCAGTTGCAGAAGATGGTGGAGGATCTGTTTGGCAGTCGGCGTGGTGCTTTGGTGGCGCTGGACCCGAACACCGGGGAAGTACTGGCTTTTGTCAGTAAACCAACATTTGACCCCAATTTGTTTGTCGATGGCATTGATGTCGAGAACTGGCAAATGCTCAACGGGTCGATTGACAAGCCTTTGCTCAACCGTGCTTTGCGGGGCACTTACCCTCCGGGGTCAACGTACAAACCGTTCATGGCCATGGCGGCCCTGTCCACGGGCAAACGCAGTGCCAGCACCATCATCAACGATGCTGGTTCATGGACTTATGGTGGTCACACTTTCCGCAGCCATGGTGACCAAGGCCTGGGACCGGTAGACATGGTGAAGTCCATCGTTTTGTCGAGCAATGTTTACTACTACTCACTGGCCAACGACATGGGGGTCGATGCCATTCATGACTTCATGAAGCCATTGGGCTTTGGTCAAATCACGGGCATCGATTTGCCAGGCGAGGTGCGTGGTGTTTTGCCCAGCACCGAATGGAAGCGTAATTACTACAAGCGGCCCGAGCAAAAAAAATGGTTTGGCGGTGAAACCATTTCCTTGGGCATTGGTCAGGGCTACAACACCTTCACCATGGTGCAGCTGGCATCAGCAACGGCCACTTTGGCCAGCGGGGGGCAACAGTACAAACCGCGCGTGGTCTCTGCCACACAAGACGCCTTGACCCATGCACAATCGGCCGTCCAAGCCTCCAACTCGGTGAATTTGGGCTTCAAGCCCGAGCACATGGAAGTCGTTCGCAATGGTCTGGTGGGGGTGGTGACTTCGGGCACTTCTGCCCGTGTGTTTGCGGGCGCGGGCTACACCAGTGCTGGCAAAACCGGCACGGCACAAGCGGTGACGATTGGACAAAAAGACAAATACAACGCCGCCAAGATGTCTGAATACCAGCGTGACCACGCGCTTTACATGGCTTATGCGCCCGCAGAATCACCCAAAATTGCGGTGGCCGTGGTCGTTGAAAATGCGGGTTTTGGAGCGGCATCGGCAGCGCCCATTGCCCGACGGGTGTTTGATTACTGGTTGCTGGGCCAATACCCCAGTGAAGAAGACATGGCCGCCACGCAAAAAGGTCAAACAGCCGGGCCTGTGGGCACACCACGGTCCAAAAAAGACGTGCCGCTGCTCAACCCGAAAAACAAGCTGGCTGAGGAATGAGGCCTTGCGGTTTAGGCGTGGGGCCAGCTGAGCGCCAGTGATTTGAGGCCCCGGATCAACATCTCGACCGAGATGGACACCAGAATCAAGCCCATCAACCGCTCAAACGCGCTGACCACCCGTTCGCCCACCACCTGCTGCAGCCGCTCGGCCATGAGCAACACCACTGCACAGACCACCATGGTCACCGTGAGCGCCGCGACCCACTCCAGCCGCCGCTCGGGGGCCTGGCTGACCAACAGCAGCACGGTGGCCATGGCCGAAGGACCTGCCAAAGCCGGTATGGCCAAAGGCACAATCAGGGGTTCAACATCGGGGATGGGCGAGTCTTGGGCTGGGGGCGGAAAGACCATGCGCAGCGCAATCAGGAACAGAACCACCGCACCGCCAATTTGCAAAGACACATCGGACAAGCTCATGGCCTTCAGAAAGCTTTGACCGACAAACATGAAGGTCAGCAGCAAACCAAAGGCAATCAGCACTTCGCGCAGGATGACGCGGGCGCGGCGCTCGGCGGGCACGGCGCGCAGGCTGTTGACGAAAATCGGGATGTTGCCCAGCGGATCGGTGATCAACAGCAGCAAGATGGTGGCCGAAGCAAAAGTGTGCTCCATGGTTGTCAGCTCGCATCAACCGTGTCGAGCGATGCACCATCTACCCAG
>CAITSG010000220.1 GCA_903894995.1 uncultured Burkholderiales bacterium | reverse complement strand
GCAAAGGCCACGACCTCGATGCCAAAGGGCAGGCGTTGGCCTTGTTGGTGCAGCTGCTGCACGCAGGCCATGGGCACAAAGATGCCCAAGCGCCCGTCGTACTTGCCGCCGTTGCGCACAGTGTCGTAGTGGCTGCCCGTCATCAGGTATTTGCCACCTGCGGTGGCCGGGTGGTAATGGCCCACCACGTTGCCCACCGCATCGGTAGAGACCTCGTCAAAACCGCAGTCGCGCATGTTTTGGGTGATGCGCTGGGCGCAGGCGCGGTGCGCGTCGGTGAGGTACGTGACGGTGAGTTGACCCAACTCGGCAAAGCCGGGGTCGGAGTGTTGCGCGAGTTGTTCTTGCCAGTCCCAGACCTGGTGGCCCAGCGTGGGCTCGGCGCCAAATTTGTCGTTCAGGCGGATCTCGGCGATGCGGTGGATGTTTCGCAAGCACTCTTGCAATTCAATGTCTGGATGGCCGAACAGGCGGCGCTCGAAGGCATCGATGATCTGTTTTTTGCTCAAGCCCAGGCCACGCGGTCCACGCACCGCCAGGATGAAAGGCCAGCCGAACTTGGCGTTGTAGTCGGCATTGAGTTTTTGGATTTTGGCGAACTCTTCGGGTGTGCAGTCGGTCAGGCCCGCCTTGGTTTGTTCGTTGGTCGATTCGGCCGTGAGCGACTTGCTCACCATGGCCTTGCCCGCCAACTCGGGGTGGGCGCGGATCAGGCCCAGTTGCGCGTCACGCCCGGCGTGGGCCAGCACTTCGCACATGGCGTGTTTCAAGTGCGCCAGCGAGGTGAATGGGCGTTCATTGAGCGCCTGCTCGGCGATCCACGGCGAATGCTCGTACAGGCCGTCGAGCATCTGCGCGGCTTCAGCGTGCGATGCGCTGTTGAGTTGTTCAAGGGTCAAAGGCATGTGTGTCCTGGTGCTGTTTTTGACTTTTGTAGAAGCCCCGCCCTCGGGGCGATGACTCGTGGCCTGCGAGGATTCTTTGCGGCGGGGGCACCGATCCTGCAGAGGAACTTATCCGGCATAGGGGTGTGTCGCTTTCCAGTGTCGCGCAATGTCGATGCGCCGCGCCACCCACACCTTGTCGTGTGACTGGATGTGGTCCAAAAAGCGTTGCAGTGCGGTGATGCGCCCCGGGCGGCCCAGCAAGCGGCAGTGCATGCCGATGCTCATCATTTTGGGGGCGTTGTCACCACTGGGGTCACCCTCTGCGTACAGCGCGTCAAAGGTGTCCTTCATGTACTGAAAGAACGGGTCGGCGTGCGAATAGCCCTGGGGCAGCGCAAAGCGCATGTCGTTGCAATCGAGGGTGTAGGGCACGATGAGTTGCGGAGCATCGGTCCCGTCGCTCTTGCGCACCTTCATCCAGAACGGCAGGTCGTCGCCGTAGTAGTCGCTGTCGTATTCAAAACCGCCAAAGTCGGCCACCAAGCGGCGGGTGTTGGGACTGTCGCGCCCGGTGTACCAGCCCAAGGGGCGCTCACCGGTCAGCTTTTGCAAAATGTCCATGGCCTCGGCCATGTGGGCGCGCTCGGTGGCTTCATCAATATTTTGGTAATGGATCCACTTGAGGCCGTGGCAGGCGATGTCGTAGCCCAGTTCCTGGAAGGCGGCGGTCAATTCGGGGTGCTTTTGCAGCGCGGTGGCCACGCCAAACACGGTGAGAGGCAGGCTGCGCTTTTCAAACTCGCGCAGGATGCGCCACACGCCAGCCCGCGAGCCGTATTCGTAGATGCCTTCCATGCTGATGTGCCGCTCTGGAAAGGACGCGGGGTTGAACATTTCGGACAGAAATTGCTCAGAGCCTGAATCGCCGTGCAACACCGAGTTTTCGCCGCCTTCTTCGTAGTTCAAGACAAACTGCACCGCCACCCGGGCGCCGCCGGGCCACTGCGCGTGTGGCACATGTCGGCCGTAGCCCTTCAAGTCGCGGGGATAGGGGAGGGTGCTGTCATAGGTGTTCATGCTTGTACTCCGGGGGTCAGGCCAAGGCCAGGGAAATGTCGTGGGTGGGGACTTTGCGGTCAAAGGTCAGGCTGGCTTCGACGTGCAGCAGGTGTTCGTGCATCAGGCGCACGGCCAGTTCCGAGTCCTTCGCCTCCAGAGCGGCCACCAAGGCCACATGCTCGTCGGTGGAGTGCTCGGCCTCGTTGCGCGACTGGTACATCAGCGTGATCAGGGCGCAGCGCGAGATCAACTCGCCCAGCACCTGGGCCAGCACATCGTTG
>CAITSG010000219.1 GCA_903894995.1 uncultured Burkholderiales bacterium | reverse complement strand
TTCCGCCATGTTGCTGTCGAGCGTGGTGATTTGTTCTTTGCTGATCGGGTCGGTGATGCCGTCGTAACCCAGTTCCCAGCCGGTGGTGGGGGTGTTGTGGTCGGCGGTGGCCACGATGGAGCTGACGCGCCAGACTTTGCGACCGGCTTGGCGAATGCCTTCAAAGGCTTGGGGGCTGGTGACTTCGTGCACCAGATGGCGGTCGATGTACAGGACGGAGGTGCCGTCTTCTTCGGTGTGGACGACGTGTTCGTCCCAGATCTTGTCGTAGAGCGTGCGTGCCATGGGGTTTCCTTGCTGTGCAGCATGCCATTTTATGCGGATAGGCGGTCTTCATCGGGCCGTCTACCATGGCCTTTTGGTCGCTGCGGGGACTTGAGCGGCCGGGGCCCGGGGCTGCCAGGCCTCATCAGTCGCTTCGCGCCAGCAAATCGGCCTGACAGCCCCAGGCCCCAACCGCTCAAGTGGTGGTTTATCTCATGAAAAAGCCCGCACAAGGCGGGCTTTGGGGTTCGGTTGTTAACCGTTCAACGCTGCACGTCGCGGCGCACAGAGCCGGTGAAGAGCTGACGTGGGCGGCCGATTTTGTACTCGGGGTCGCTGATCATTTCGTTCAGCTGGGCGATCCAGCCCACAGTGCGGGCCAGGGCGAACACGCCGGTGAACAGGTTCACTGGGATGCCGATGGCGCGTTGCACGATGCCAGAGTAGAAGTCCACGTTGGGGTAGAGCTTGCGGCTGACGAAGTAATCGTCTTCCAGAGCGATTTTTTCCAGGGCTTTGGCCAATTTGAACAGTGGGTCGTTTTCCAGGCCCAGTTCTTTCAAAACTTCGTCGCAAGTTTCTTGCATCAACTTGGCGCGGGGGTCGTAGTTTTTGTAAACGCGGTGACCAAAGCCCATGAGCTTGACACCGGAGTTCTTGTCTTTGACCTTTTCCATGAACTCGCCCACTTTGGAGATGCCACCCATTTTTTGGATGTCGTCCAGCATGTTCAAGCAAGCTTCGTTGGCTCCGCCGTGGGCAGGGCCCCAGAGACAAGCCACGCCCGCAGCGATGGCGGCAAACGGGTTGGTGCCAGACGAGCCGCACAGGCGGACTGTCGAGGTCGAAGCGTTTTGCTCATGGTCAGCGTGTAGTGTGAAGATGCGGTCCATGGCGCGCTCGAGCACGGGGTTGACCACATACTCTTCGCAAGGCACAGCAAACATCATGCGCAAGAAGTTGCCTGCATAGCTGAGGTTGTTTTGCGGGTAAACGAAAGGCTGGCCCACGCCGTACTTGTAAGCCATGGACACAAGCGTAGGCAACTTGGCGATCAGGCGAATCGCAGAAATGTGGCGGTGCTCGGGATTGTTGATGTCGGTGCTGTCATGGTAGAAGGCCGACAAAGCGCCAATCAAACCGGTCAAAACCGCCATCGGGTGGGCGTCACGGCGGAAGCCGCGCAGGAAAAACTGCAACTGCTCGTTGACCATGGTGTGGTTGTTCACCAGCTTGTGAAAGTCTTTGCTTTGCTGGCCGACGGGCAATTCACCGTTCAAGAGCAAATAGCAGGTGTCCAGGTAGTCAACCTTGTTGGCCAGCTGTTCGATAGGGTAACCGCGGTAAAGCAACTCGCCTTTGTCACCATCGATGTAGGTGATGGCGGACTGGCAAGAGGCCGTCGACAGGAAACCCGGGTCATAAGTGAACATGCCGCTTTGGCCGTACAGCTTGCGGATGTCAATGACGTCAGGACCGATATTGCCGGAGTAGACCGGCATTTCGATGCTGGGGCTGCCGTTGGAGAACGACAAGGTGGCTTTGTTATCGGCGAGTTTCATGGTGGGTTTCCTCAAAAAAACAGGGGGGTGAATCTGTGGGGTTCACGCTCTCAACATGTCCAGGACTTCACACACCTCTTCGGTGCTGATCTCGGGCTGAAGCTCCTTGCGGCGCAGCAGCAGGTCCATGAGATCGTTGTCTGACAAGTCCATCAGCACATACATGCCCCGGGCTTGGCCAACCGACAAACTTGAAGCATGTTGGTTGAAAAAGCGCTCGATGAACAAATCATTTTCAAGCAGGCCTCGGCGGCTGCGCCAGCGCAGCTTGCTGAGTGACCGCTCGCTCAAGGGGGCGAGGCGATCAGCGCCAACCAGTGACGCGTCTTCCAGGATGGGCGTGACAGTCATCAGGCAGCGCGGCGCAGCATCATTTCTTTGATCTTGCCAATCGCCTTGGTGGGGTTCAGACCCTTGGGGCAGACGTCGACGCAGTTCATGATGGTGTGGCAACGGAACAGACGGTATGGATCTTCCAGATTGTCCAAGCGCTCGGCGGTGGCTTCGTCGCGGCTGTCGGCGATGAAGCGGTAGGCCTGCAACAGGCCGGCTGGGCCCACGAACTTGTCGGGGTTCCACCAAAAGCTGGGACATGCGGTTGAGCAGCTGGCGCACAAAATGCATTCGTACAAGCCGTTCAGCTCGTCGCGCTCTTCCGGACTTTGCAGGCGCTCGGTCTCGGGTGGGATGGTGCTGTTGATCAAATAGGGCTTGATCGAGTGGTATTGCTTGAAGAACTGGGTCATGTCCACGATCACGTCGCGGATCACGGGCAGGCCGGGCAAGGGCTTCAAAACGATGGTGCCGGGCAGGGTGTTCATGTTGGTGAGACACGCCAAACCGTTTTTGCCGTTGATGTTCATGGCATCCGATCCGCACACGCCTTCACGGCAAGAACGGCGGAACGAGATGGTCGGGTCCACGGCCTTGAGCTTCATCAAGGCATCCAGCAGCATGCGTTCATTGCCGTCCAGTTCGACCTGGATGGTTTGCATGTAAGGCTTGGCATCCTTGTCGGGGTCGTAGCGGTAGATCTGGAAAGTGCGCAGGGTCATGAAATAACTCCGGGTGTATTCGGGGGGGGACCGCCACCCGAGGTGAGCGGTCCAGACAATCTTTAGAACGTGCGAACCTTGGGTGGCACAGAGTCCACCGTCAGGGGCTTGAGCTTGACCGGCTTGTAGGTCAGGCTGTTGTCGGCGCTGTGCCAAAGGGTGTGTTTCATCCAGTTGGCATCGTCGCGGCCCAATGGCGCCACGGCGTCGTCCACGGGGCGCTCGTAGTCGCTCACGGTGTGAGCGCCACGGCATTCGCGGCGGGCAGCAGCCGACACCATGGTGGACTGTGCAGCTTCGATCAGGTTTTCCACCTCCAAGGCTTCGATGCGGGCTGTGTTGAACACTTTGGAAGTGTCTTTCAGTCCGATGGCATTGACGCGCTCGCGGATGGCCGCGATCTTTTGCACACCTTCGTCCATGGAGGCTTGGGTGCGGAAGACGCCCGCATGCAGTTGCATCGTGGCGCGCATGTCGTTGGCCACGTCCTGGGCGTATTCGCCGCCACGGCCTTCGAGCTTGTTCAAGCGCTCGAGTGTGCGGTCTGTGGCATCGGCTGGCAGGTCTTTGTGCGACTTGGTTTTGGACGCGAAGTCGACAATGTGGTTGCCCGCAGCGCGGCCAAAAACCAGCAAGTCGAGCAGCGAGTTGGTGCCCAAGCGGTTGGCGCCGTGCACCGAGACGCATGAGCATTCGCCCACAGCATACAAACCGTTGACCACCGCGTTGTCGTCCGTGGCGCTTTGCACCACCACTTGGCCGTTGATGTTGGTCGGAATGCCGCCCATCTGGTAGTGGATGGTGGGCACCACGGGGATCGGCTCTTTGGTGATGTCGACGTTGGCAAAGTTGACGCCAATTTCATACACCGACGGCAGACGCTTGTGGATGGTTTCCGCACCCAAGTGGTCGAGCTTGAGCAGCACGTAGTCTTTGTTGGGACCGCAGCCACGGCCTTCCTTGATCTCTTGGTCCATGCAGCGGGACACGAAGTCACGCGGTGCCAAGTCTTTCAAGGTGGGCGCATAGCGCTCCATGAAACGTTCGCCATTGCTGTTGAGCAAGATCGCGCCTTCACCGCGGCAGCCTTCGGTCAAGAGCACACCAGCGCCGGCCACGCCGGTGGGGTGGAATTGCCAGAATTCCATGTCTTCCAAAGGAATGCCAGCACGCGCTGCGATGCCCAAGCCGTCACCGGTGTTGATGAAAGCGTTGGTGGAAGCGGCATAAATGCGGCCTGCGCCACCGGTGGCCATCAAAACGGTTTTGGCGTGCAAGACGTGCAAATCGCCTGTTTCCATCTCCAGAGCAGTCACACCGACCACGTCGCCTTCGGCGTCGCGGATCAGGTCCAGGGCCATCCACTCGACAAAGAAGCTGGTTTTGGCAGCGACGTTTTGCTGGTACAGGGTGTGCAGCATGGCGTGACCGGTGCGGTCAGCGGCAGCGCAAGCCCGTTGCACGGGCTTTTCGCCGTAGTTGGCGGTGTGACCACCAAACGGACGCTGGTAAATGGTGCCGTCGGGGTTGCGGTCAAAAGGCATGCCCATGTGCTCCAGGTCGTACACGACCTTGGGCGCTTCGCGGCACATGAATTCGATGGCATCTTGGTCGCCGAGCCAGTCGGAACCCTTGATGGTGTCGTAGAAGTGGTAGTGCCAGTTGTCGTCGGACATGTTGCCCAGCGAAGCACCGATGCCGCCTTGGGCCGCCACGGTGTGTGAACGGGTGGGGAACACTTTGGACAGCACGGCCACGTTCAGGCCCGCGCGAGCCAGTTGCAGCGAGGCACGCATGCCCGAACCACCGGCGCCGACGATCACGACGTCAAACTTGCGGGTGGTGATTTTGTCTTTGGTATAGCTCATGGGTAAATGGGTAGGTGTGGTTTCAGCGCAATGAAAATGAGGGCTGACGCATCAAAGGCGCCACAGGGCCTGAACAGACCAGCCAGCACAGCCGATCAGCCAGACGAGGGTGAACACATGCAAAACCAGGCGGACGGCCAAGGGTTTGATGTAGTCCATCCAGATGTCACGCATGCCCACCCAGACGTGGTAAAGCAAGGCGATGATGACGGTGAAGGTCAGCACCTTCATCCACTGCGAGGCAAAAATGCCCGCCCACTCTTCATAACCGATGGGCCCGGAGGTGAAGATCACCTGGGCCAGCAGGACCACGGTGAACAGGGCCATCAGAACGGCGGTCACACGTTGGGCCAGCCAGTCACGAAAGCCATAACCAGCACCGGTCACGATGCGTTTGGAGCCGTAATTCACGGACATAGTGGAGTTTCCTTTTTGTTGATGGGATGCAGATCAGTACAGGCCGAACAGCTTGGCGCCCAGCACAGCTGTGAGGCCAATGCTCAGAACCAAGGTGACGATGGCAGAGGATTTGCCGAATTCTTTGGTCACGGCGTGGAAGGAGTCCATGTACAGATGGCGGACGCCTGCAATGAAGTGGTGCAAATAAGCCCAGATCAGTGCCAGTGCGACCAATTTCATGAACCAGCCCGGCACAAAGCCAATGCCTATGTTGAAGGCAGCAGAGAACTTGGCAAATGAAATTTCGGATGTGATGGAGTTGTCAAACAGCCAAATGATCAGCGGCATCAGCAAAAACATCAGGAAACCACTGATGCGGTGCAAGATGGACACAATGCCGGCCACCGGAAGGCGGTAGCTGGGCAAGTCTTTCAAGGCGTTGATGTTGCGGAATTCAGGCCGCTTGCGGGCGAGGTCGGTCATGTGGGTGCTTTCTGGGTGTAACGCGTTCTTGACATATGAGGCTGACGGTCGGATTCTATTGCAACGCAGCAAACTGACATGAGCATTTCAGCGACAGCCTCAAAACAGACCTGTCAAGGGTGGTTTTCATCAATTCAAGGCGTTGTGGTAGTGGTGCGTGTCGGTGCGGTAAAAGCCGCGCCGCAGTTCCATGGGGGTGTCGTTGTAGGTGTAGGCCACCCTTTCGACACTCAGCAAGGGGGTGTTGTTGGGCAATTGCATCAACTCTCGCTGAGATTTGTCCGCTAAAACCGCGCGTATTTTTTCTTCTGCCCGCACCATCCGAACGCCAAATTCGGTCTCAAACAGCGCATACATGGGGCCGTGGTACGCCGTCAGCCTTTCTGCGGTCAAGCCTTTGAAGGGCGCGCCGGGCAGCCACAGGTCTTCCAAAATGGTGGGAACGCTGGCAAAAGACAGAACGCGCCGCACTTGCAAAACGGCGTCCCCGGTCCTGAGCGCCAACACCCTGGCGATGTCGGCCGAGGCGCGCAAGCGCTTGCAATCGACAATTTGACGCTGGGCAGGGCCTTCGGTGTTCAAGTCGCCTTGGTCGGGCACGAGTTTCAAAAACCGGTACTGCACCTGGTGTTCGGCGTGGGTGGCCACAAAAGTGCCTTTGCCTTGCTTGCGGATCAAAAGGTGGTCGCTGGCCAGTTCGTCAATGGCCTTGCGCACGGTGCCTTGGCTGACCCGGTAACGCGCTGCGAGTTCCATTTCGCTTGGAATGGACTCGCCGGGCTTCCACTCGCTGGACTGCAGGCTTTGCAAAATCAGCCCCTTGATTTGCTGATAAAGGGGGCTGAATGCCGGGGTGATGGCGGGGGCCTGTACGGCTGGCGAGGCAGCGTCGGTCGGTGTCAAAGGGAGGTTCATGGGCGCCATTGCTTCATGCGGTCAAGTGCATGTCAGATGTCGCATCATATCTTATATAAGACATAAGACAAATTGACGAATCAGGGTTTTCGGGGGTACACTCCTTGGCTGTTTGCCAGTGCTTTTGGCCTTTTTGCAAGGCTTAAGGCGCAGGTCCAGTGCGCTGGACAGCCTTGCTGACACAGATGTTGGCGACGGACTGCAACCCATGTTTTTAATACTTCTGGAGTTTTCCACCATGAGCAAGAAGCCCGTCCGCGTTGCCGTCACCGGCGCAGCAGGTCAAATCGGTTACGCATTGTTGTTCCGCATCGCCTCGGGCGAAATGTTGGGCAAAGACCAGCCTGTCATCCTGCAATTGCTGGAAGTACCGGTCGAAGGCCCACAAAAGGCGCTCAAGGGCGTGATGATGGAACTCCAAGACTGCGCATTCCCCTTGCTGGTGGGCATGGAAGCGCATGGCGACCCGATGACGGCATTCAAGGATGTGGACTATGCCCTGTTGGTCGGTTCGCGCCCACGCGGCCCCGGCATGGAGCGCGCCGAGTTGCTGGCCATCAACGGTGCCATCTTCACCGCTCAAGGCAAGGCCCTGAACGCTGTCGCTTCGCGTGACGTGAAAGTGCTGGTCGTGGGCAACCCAGCCAACACCAACGCTTACATCGCCATGAAGGCCGCGCCTGACCTCAAGCCCGGCAACTTCACCGCCATGTTGCGTCTGGACCACAACCGCGCCTTGTCGCAAATTGCTGCCAAAACTGGCAAAGCCGTGGCCGACATCGAAAAACTGTGCGTTTGGGGCAACCACTCGCCCACCATGTACGCCGACTACCGTTTCGCCACCATCAATGGCGAATCGGTCAAGGACATGATCAACGACCAGGAATGGAACGCCAACGTGTTTTTGCCCACCGTGGGCAAACGCGGCGCAGCCATCATCGAAGCCCGTGGTTTGTCTTCTGCCGCTTCGGCCGCCAACGCCGCCATCGACCACATGCGCGACTGGGCTTTGGGCACCCACGGCAAGTGGGTCACCATGGGTATTGCGTCTCAAGGCTGGTATGGCATTCCCAAAGACGTGATGTTCGGCTTCCCTGTCACCTGCGAAAACGGCGAGTACAAAGTGGTTGAAGGCCTGGACATTGACGCTTTCAGCCAAGGCTGCATCGACAAAACACTCAAAGAGCTGACCGACGAACAAGCTGGCGTTGCTCACCTGATCTGATTCAAGGCCGAGAAGTCCAAGTGAGCCATCCTCGCGACGTCCTGTTGGGAGCACAAGCCGGAGCCGTCCAGCTGCCGGTTTGTGACCATTACTCCGGTGTCGAAGCGAGGATGCGCAAAAGCCTGCAATTGCAGGCAGACATGATGCAGGAGTTCGGCGCTTGCGTTTTTGATGTCACCCTGGATTGCGAAGACGGCGCACCCGTGGGCGGCGAAGCCGAGCATGCCGCCTTGGTGACCGAGCTGGCATTGGCCGCCACGGCCGCCAAGCCCGGGGTGCGTGTGGCCGTGCGTGTCCACCCTGTCGATCACCCCTCATTTGATGCCGACATGGCGCTGATTGCGGCGCAAGCAGGTTCGCGCTTGTCACACATCATGGTGCCCAAGGTCGAAACCGTGGCCGATGTCGAACGTGCGCAAGCGGCCCTTTTGCAAGCAGGGGCAGGCGCATTGCCGCTCCATGTTTTGATTGAATCGCCTGCTGCTGTGCACCGGGCTTTTGACATCGCTGCCCACCCCCGTGTGCAGTCTCTGAGCTTTGGTCTGATGGACTTTGTCTCGGCCCATGGTGGGGCCATACCCGCTGAGGGCATGGGCATCCAAGGCCAGTTCACGCACCCCTTGGTGCTCAAAGCCAAGCTCGACATCGCCAGTGCCTGCCACGCGCACGGCAAGGTGCCGTCGCACTGCGTGGTGACCGAATTCAAGAACACCGATGCCATGCGCATGGCCGCCCACAAAGCCGCTCGTGAACTGGGTTACACCCGCATGTGGAGCATCCACCCGGACCAGATCCGCCCCATCCTGGAGGCCATGTCCCCCAGTGAGGCGCAGATTGACCAAGCCAGCGCGATCGTGTTGGCCGCTCAGGCTGCCGCATGGGCACCGATCAGCCATGCGGGCCAGCTGCATGACCGTGCCAGCTACCGTTTTTTCTGGCAGTTGCTCGAACGAGCGCACCAAACCGGCTGTGCTTTGCCACCCGACGTCCGTTTGTTTTTTTCTGAATCCGTGGCCCTGTCCGGAACTGGTTCATGATGGCTCTTTCACCCATGAGGTCGTTTGTCATGAAACCAGTTTTTGTCCTCTTTTTGGTGCTCTTAATGCCCTTGGCTGTGGGTGCACAAACATCGACCCAAGTCGCCAAACCAGGCGTCAACAAGCCGGCCAGCTCCAAAACAGCGTCCAAAAAAACGGCGGACTCCAAAAAGTCCAAATCCAAGACCCAGGTTTCGCTCGAAGGCACCGATCTTGTGCGACCCCAACGGGTTCAGCCTGCGGCTGCGGTGTTCACACCCATTCCCATGGAGCCTGAAGAATTGGCCATTGCAGAACGGGTCCATGTGGGCCGTTTGCCTTGCGAATTGGGGGCCAGTGTGAGGCTCGAAGCCGATGCCACCCAACCTGGTTACTTCCACGTTTTGGGCAAGGGCTTTCATTACCGCATGCACCCGGTGTCTACCACCACAGGGGCCATTCGGCTGGAAGATAAAAAAGCAGGCGCTGTCTGGCTGCAATTGGCCAACAAATCCATGTTGATGGACCAAAGAAAAGGCCGCCGTCTGGCCGACGAGTGCGCTCACCCCGAGCAAATGGCCTTTGCCGAAAACATGAAAACCAATCCGCCCCCGGTCCTGTTTGATACAACAGGCATGGGGCGTCCCAACGATTAACTTTGACTGACCGGAGAAAAAACCATGTTGAAAGCCTACCGTGACCACGTAGCCGAGCGCGCAGCGCTGGGCATCCCCCCACTGCCGCTGGACGCCAAGCAAACGGCTGAACTGATCGAGTTGATCAAAGCCCCTGCAGCAGGCGAAGAAGCGTTTTTGATGGACCTGTTGACCCACCGCGTCCCACCAGGCGTGGACGATGCGGCCAAGGTCAAGGCCTCGTTCTTGGCCGCCGTGGCCCATGGCGAAGTTCAAGTGGCCCTGGTCTCCAAAGCCAAAGCCACCGAGTTGTTGGGCACCATGGTCGGTGGCTACAACGTGCACCCCCTGATCGAATTGCTCGACGACGCCGAAGTGGCTGCCGTGGCTGCACAAGCCCTCAAAAAGACTTTGTTGATGTTCGACTTCTTCAACGACGTCGCCGAAAAAGCCAAAGCTGGCAACGCCAAGGCCAAGGACGTCATGCACAGCTGGGCCGAGGCCGAGTGGTTCACCGCTCGCCCTGAAGTCGAGAAAAAAATCACCATCACCATTTTCAAGGTGCCTGGTGAGACCAACACCGACGACCTGTCGCCCGCGCCCGACGCCTGGAGCCGCCCCGACATCCCCTTGCACTACCTGGCGATGTTGAAAAACACCCGCGAGGGCGCACCGTTCAAGCCCGAAGAAGATGGCAAGCGTGGCCCCATGGCCATGATCGAAGAGCTGAAGAAAAAAGGCCATTTGGTCTCCTACGTGGGCGACGTGGTCGGCACGGGCTCGAGTCGCAAGTCGGCCACCAACAGCATCATCTGGGGCTTTGGTGAAGACATCCCCTTCGTGCCCAACAAGCGTTTTGGTGGCGTGACTTTGGGTGGCAAGATCGCCCCCATCTTCTTCAACACGCAAGAAGACTCCGGCGCATTGCCCATCGAAGTCGATGTGAGCGGTCTGAACATGGGCGATGTGGTCGACGTGTTGCCCTACGACGGCAAGATCGTCAAGAACGGAGAAACCATCACCACCTTCCAACTCAAGAGCGATGTGCTGTTTGACGAAGTGCGCGCCGGCGGCCGCATCAACCTGATCATTGGCCGCTCGCTCACTGCCAAGGCGCGTGAGTTCCTGGGCTTGCCCGCATCCACCGTGTTCCGCCTGCCCACCGTGCCTGCGTCGACCCAAGCTGGCTTCACGCTGGCCCAAAAGATGGTTGGTCGTGCGGTCGGTTTGCCAGAAGGCCAGGGCGTGCGCCCCGGTACTTACTGCGAACCCAAGATGACCACCGTGGGTTCACAAGACACCACAGGCCCCATGACCCGCGACGAGTTGAAAGACTTGGCTTGCTTGGGCTTCTCCGCCGATATGGTGATGCAATCGTTCTGCCACACCGCCGCTTATCCCAAGTCGGTGGACGTGAAGACGCACCGCGAACTGCCAACTTTTATCAGCAACCGCGGCGGCGTGTCCCTCCGTCCCGGTGATGGCGTGATTCACAGCTGGCTCAACCGTTTGTTGTTGCCCGACACCGTCGGCACCGGCGGTGACTCGCACACCCGTTTCCCCATCGGCATTTCCTTCCCAGCGGGTTCCGGCTTGGTGGCCTTTGGTGCGGCCACGGGCGTGATGCCTTTGGACATGCCCGAGTCCGTGCTGGTGCGCTTCACAGGTGAGATGCAGCCCGGCGTGACCTTGCGCGATTTGGTGCACGCCATTCCGCTGTACGGCATCAAGCAAGGCCTGCTCACGGTGGCCAAGTCCGGCAAGATCAACGAGTTCTCCGGCCGCATCCTGGAAATCGAAGGCCTGCCTAACCTCAAGGTCGAGCAAGCGTTTGAACTGTCCGACGCGTCCGCCGAGCGTTCGGCCGCCGGTTGCACGATCAAGCTGAACAAAGAGCCGGTCGAGGAATACCTGAAGTCCAACGTGGTGCTCATGAAGAACATGATCGCCGATGGTTATGCCGATGCCCGCACCTTGGCGCGCCGCATCGAGAAAGTCGAAGCCTGGTTGGCCGCGCCCAACCTGCTCGAAGCCGACAAAGATGCCGAGTACGCACACGTCATTGAGATCGACATGAACGAGATCAAAGAGCCGATCTTGTGCTGCCCCAACGACCCGGACGACGCCAAGTTCTTGTCCGACGTGGCCGGCACCAAGATCGACGAAGCCTTCATCGGTTCGTGCATGACGAACATCGGCCACTTCCGTGCTGCAGCCAAACTGCTTGGCGGCAGCCGCGACATCCCGGTCAAGCTGTGGGTGGCACCGCCCACCAAGATGGACGAGAGCGAGCTGATCAAGGAAGGCCATTACGCCAACTTCGGCGCCGCTGGTGCCCGGACTGAGATGCCCGGCTGCTCGCTGTGCATGGGCAACCAAGCCCAAGTGCGCGAAGGTGCCACCGTGGTGTCCACCAGCACCCGCAACTTCCCCAACCGCTTGGGCAAGAACACCAACGTGTTTTTGGCCAGTGCCGAGTTGGCAGCGATTGCGTCCAAGCTGGGCCACATTCCCACGGTGGCCGAGTACCACGAAGCCATGGGCATCGTGAACAAGGATGGCGCTGCGATCTACAAGTACTTGAACTTCAACCAGATTGAAGAGTACGTGGAGAACGCGAAGGGTGTGACGGCCTGAGTGGCCACGGCTGCTTGAGTGAAAAACGGCCCTTCGGGGCCGTTTTGATTTGACCGAAACGGCGGGCACACGGCATGCTAAACGCTCACTCAACGCTGACCGGAGGCCTGTGATCCTCAAAACCTGGACCATCGTCGCGCACATGGCGTGGAAGTTTCCCCACTCCAGTCAACGCCAAGCCTCAACCCGCCAAACTGTCCAAGCGTTCGATTTCGCGCAACAGCGCTGCCCCTGCCTCAGCCAAGGTGCTGTTGTTCAAAATCTCAATCGCCCCTTTGGGCACCACAAAGGCGCTCGCACGCGCAACCCGTTGTTGGATTTCTTCGGGCGTTTCGCGCTGGCGCTGGGTCAGGCGTTTCACCAGCGTCGCAGGGTCGGCGGTGATGTGCACCACCTGCAAGCCCGGATGGCTTTGCAAGGCTTGGGGCAAGTGGCCGCGCGAGCCGTTCACCAGCACCCAGTGCCCTTGTTGCAAGCGCGCCAACTCGGTGTGCCTGATGCCGTAATGCAAACCGTTGGCTTGCCATGCCAGCGCAAAGGCGCCTTGGTGGCTCAAATGCTCAAAGCCTTGCACGTCGGTCGCTTCGTGCGCCTCACCACCCGCTGACGCGGGCCGGGTGATGGTGCGCTGGGCCCAGTGCACTTGCATTCCGGGCGGCAGGTTTTCGCGCAACCAATCGAGCACGCTGTCTTTGCCCGCGCCCGAGGGGCCCATCACATAAATCAAGCGCCGGTTCATGCGGACAAGGCCATGGTGTCGACCAACTCAAAATCGGCGCCCGCCTGAGGCTCCACAAACAAGGCCAAGTGGCCAAATCGGCAGGTCGGCAGGCCTTCAAAATGCGCTGACGCCGCAGCTTGCACGGCGTCTTGGGCTTGTGGGGACAGATCGTTCAAAGGGCCCGTCAAAGACATGTGGAAGCGAAACTCGTCCAACACCCAGGGGTAGCCCCAAGCCAGCAACAGGCGGTCTTGTTCAGGTGTCAAAGGGGCTTTGCGGCGCCGCGCCAAATCGGCCTCGCTCAAGGCTTGGGCCAGGGGGTGCAGCTGCGTGACGCAGGCCGCGGCAGTGGCCTGGATCTGCGAGAGGTCTCCTTGAGGCACCAGGGCCAAAAAGCTTCCCATGCGGGTGACTTGCAGGGGGGGCATGTCAAAGGCGGTCAGGCGGTGGGCCAGATCGCGCATGGCGCTTTGCACCGTGTGAAGGGTCTGCCCAGCGGCCAAGCGAAAGGGCGCTTTCAAGGTGGCGTGCCAGCCGTAGCGCCGGGGGTCGGCGGTGCAGGCCAAAAAGGCCGAGGCCTCTACCCCGTCAATGACCGGTGGCGGGTAAGTGGCGCCGCTGGCCGCGCAGCGGCCCAGCCATTGGCTGCCCGCTTGCCACCAGTCGCTGTGGACCTTGGGCACAAAATACACCGCACAGCGGTAGGGGTTCAGAGTTTGTTCAGGGTTCATCGTGTTTCACCGTCAATGTCACGCGGTCGCCCGCAAACCAAGCCATGGAGAACTCGATCGGCACGCCTTGGGGGTCTAAATTCACACTGCTCACCAGCATGACCGGGCGGGTGCTGGACTGGCAGAGCCAGCGGGCCACCTCTTTGCTGGGCAGGCGGGCGCTGATGCGGCTTTCTTGCCGTTGGTAATCGGCCACGCCCAGTTGGGCAAAGGCCTCGGTGATCGAGCCGCTGGCCTGCACGATCTCGGCCAAGCCCGTGAAGCGGGGCAAGGGAAAGTAGCGCTCGCTCACATGCAAGGGCTGGCCTGCGCCTTCGCCCAGCACCTGCAAAAACAGCAATGGGCTGTCTGGGGCCACTTGCAGGGCCAGGGCCTGATCGTCGTTGGCGCTGACCTCTTGGGCATGCATGACCTGCAAGCCGCCGCGCAAACCCGCTTGCGCCAGGTTCTGACGGTGTCGGCTGCGTTTGCCCAAGGCCAGGTCGACCGCAAAAGCTTCCACAAAGGTGCCCAGTCCTTGGGTGGCGTGCACCAGGCCGCGCTGGTCCAAATGGGCCAGCGAGCGGCGGATGGTGTGGCGGTTCACGCCAAACTGTTTGGCCAAAGCGTGCTCCGAGGGCAAGCGCTCTCCGGGCCGGTAAACCCCTTGGCCAATCGCATCGGCCAGTTGTTGGGCAATGCGTGACCAAAAGCTGTCCCGTTCGGAAGCGGCTTGCGCCCCCTCGGGAGGCACGGGCAAAGAAGAAACTGAATTTGTCATGAAAGCTACACAGGGGTGACCTAAAGTGACGATATTATGAAGTTGTATAGACAAGATGCAGGATGCCACGCCGATGTTGCAATCATTTGACAAACCTGCGACTGCGCCAGCGAACCCCCGGGCCGAATGGATGGCTCTGCTGGCCCGCGCACCGCTGCCCCTGCTCGAGCAGGGCCTGGCAGACCACACCCAAAGCACTCCCCAATGGTTGCGCCGGCCCGAAACCGGCTTGATGATGGTGCAAGGCCGGGTGGGCGGAGCCGGAGAAAAGTTCAACCTGGGCGAAATGACCGTCACGCGCTGTGCCCTGCGCTTGGCCCCCGTCACCCGCGTCACCCCCGCCGCCCCCGCCACCCCAGACCCTGCGCTCAAAGACACCCCTGTGGGCGTGGCCTATGTGATGGGCCGCAACCACCGCCACGCCCAATTGGCCGCCGTGGCCGACGCCTTATTGCAAACCCCCGCCGAATGGGCTGTGCTGGAGCAGCGTTTGCTGGCCCCCTTGCGCGCCCATGTGCAAGCGGGACAAACGCGCCGCCATGCGCAAGCACAAACCACCAAGGTGGATTTCCTGACCGTTGCGCGTGAAGCCTCGGGCGGCGATGAAGAGGAGTCCGCATGAACGCACAAGCCATGCAGTCGATGGTGGCCGGTTTTGACAACGAGGCCTTCGGCAGCCAAGCGGTGTTTCGTGTGGCCTTGCAGGCGCTGTCCCACCCTGGCCAGATCATCACCATGCCCATGGACGCCCAATTGCCCCAACACGGCCATGGCGCCGCAGCCCTTTTGCTGTTGGGCTTGCTGGACGCAGACACCACCGTCTGGATGTCTGAATCGCTGGCCCAAAGTGACGCGGCCGCGTGGCTGCGTTTTCACACCGGTTGCCCATGCGTGTCAGACCCGCATGAAGCGCAGTTTTTGTGGCTGGCCCATGGGCAAGCCTCAAACTGGCCCGCCTTGGCTTCATTGCGCCAAGGCAGCGACGCCTATCCCGACCAGTCGGCCACCTGTGTGATCGAGGTGCAAAGCCTGCAGACCAGTGCTCCCGCTTGGGTGCTGCAAGGCCCCGGCATCGCCACCCAGCAGACCTTGCAGGTGCAGGGCCTCGCGGCTGACTTTCAAGCCCAATGGGCCGACAACCACGGCCGTTTTCCGCAGGGCGTGGATGTCTTCTTGGCCACACCCACCCAGGTGGTGGGCCTGCCGCGCACCACCCGCATTTTGAATTCACAGGAGGCCTGAAATGTACGTGGCCGTCAAAGGCGGAGAGACCGCCATCCTCAACAGCTACAAGCTGCTGGCCGAGCAGCGCCGCGGCGACCCGCAGCAGCCTGAGCTCACGGTGGACCAAATTCGCCAACAGCTCAAACTGTCGGTGGACCGTGTCATGACCGAAGGCTCGGTCTACGACCCCGAGCTGGCCGCCTTGGCCATCAAACAAGCCAGCGGCGATTTGGTCGAAGCCATCTTCTTGCTGCGTGCCTACCGGGCCACCTTGCCGCGTTTGGGCAACACCTGCGCCTTGGACACCTCGCGCATGCAGCTGGACCGGCGCATTTCCGCCACCTTCAAAGACTTGCCCGGCGGCCAGGTGCTGGGCCCCACCTACGATTACACCCAACGTTTGCTCGACTTCAGTTTGCTGGCCAATGCCCAAACCACGCTGATGGAGGAGCCGCCCAAGGCCTTGGGCGATGTGCCCACCGCAGTACCCCGCGTGGTGGACTTGCTCAACCAAGAAGGCTTGATCGAAAAAACGCCCTGCCCCGAGAGCGACCCCGCACCCATGGACCTGACCCGCTCGCCCTTGCGCTTTCCGGCAGACCGGGCCACCCGCTTGCAAAACCTGGCGCGTGGGGACGAAGGCTTTTTGTTGGCCATGGCCTATTCCACCCAACGCGGCTATGCCCACACCCACCCCTTTGTGGGCGAGGTGCGCCTGGGCCAAGTGGCCGTGGAAGTGGTGCCCGAAGAGTTGGGCTTTGCCATCTCGATCGGTGACATGGAAATCACCGAGTGCGAAATGGTCAACCAGTTCGCCGGCAGCAAAACCGAGCCGCCGCAGTTCACCCGGGGGTATGGCCTGGCCTTTGGCCACAGCGAACGCAAAGCCATGGCCATGAGCCTGGTAGACCGCGCCTTGCGGGCCGAAGAGCTGGGCGAAGCCATCGAGTCGCCTGCGCAAATGCAAGAGTTTGTGCTCTCACACAGCGACAGCCTGGAGGCCTCGGGCTTTGTGCAGCATTTGAAGTTGCCACATTACGTGGACTTTCAGTCCGAGCTGGAGCTGGTGCGCAAAATGCGCGCGCAGCAAGCCAGCCCGGCCCTGCCGCAGGAGGCCCCATGAACCACCTGCAACTCAGCGCCGAAGTGCAAGACGCCAACACTGCGCCCGATGTCAACTTTGCGTACCTGGACGAGCGAACCAAGCGCATGATCCGCCGCGCCATCTTGAAGGCCGTGGCCATTCCGGGCTACCAGGTGCCGTTTGGCTCACGCGAAATGCCGCTGCCTTATGGCTGGGGCACCGGCGGCATTCAGGTCACCGCGTCGGTCATTGGCCCGAACGACGTCCTCAAGGTCATTGACCAAGGCTCGGACGACACGGTCAACGCGGTCAACATCCGCCGATTTTTTGAGCGCACCGCAGGCGTGGACACCACCACACGCACGCACCAGGCCACGCTGATCCAAACGCGCCATCGCATCCCCGAAAAGCCCCTGACAGAAGGTCAAATCATCGTGTACCAGGTGCCCGTGCCCGAGCCCATGCAGCGCCTGGAGCCCCGTGAAACCGAAACCCGCACACTGCATGGCCTGGCCGAATACGGCCTGATGCACGTCAAGCTGTACGAAGACATTGCGCGCTTTGGCCACATTGCGACCACCTACGACTACCCGGTCATGGTGAACCACCGCTACATCATGTCGCCCTCGCCGATCCCGAAGTTCGACAACCCCAAAATGCACATGAACCCGGCACTGCAGCTGTTTGGCGCGGGCCGCGAAAAACGCATTTACGCGGTGCCGCCCTACACCGCGGTCGAAAGCCTGGCCTTTGAAGACCACCCGTTTGAAATTCAGAAATGGCACGCCGTGTGCGCCCAATGCGGCGCGGCGGACTCGTTCTTGGACGAAATCATCACCGACGACGCCGGGGGCCGCAGGCATGTGTGCTCGGATTCGGACTATTGCCAGACGCGCCAAGACGAGGCGGATCAGATTGGCTGCGCGGTCAAGGACCAGCCATGAACCTGCACATCCGCCAAGCCACGCAAGACGACTTGCCCCAGGTGCTGGCCTTTTATGCGCCCATGCTTTTGACGAGTCGCTCGGTTTTGAGCTTCACGTCTACAGTTTTTTGATCGAGATTTGACATGCCGACTTTGGACAACCCACTGCCTTTGCTGCGCGTGCGTGGCGTGGGCAAACGCTATGGCGATCGCGTCGCGCTGGAAGATGCCAGCTTTGAGCTGTGGCCCGGTGAGGTCATGGCGGTGGTCGGTGAATCCGGCTCGGGCAAGACCACCTTGCTCAACGCGATTGCGGCGCGCAACCGCCCCGATGTGGGCCAAGTGGAGTTTTTGGGGCGCGACGGCCAGCTGCAAGACATCTACACCATGAGCCAAGCACAGCAGCGTTTGCTGGGGCGAACCGATTGGGGCTTTGTGCACCAAAACGCCGCCGATGGCTTGCGCATGGATGTGTCAGCGGGCGCCAATGTGGGCGAGCGCCTGATGGGCCTGGGCGAGCGCCATTACGGCCAGCTGCGCAGCACCGCACAAGAATGGCTGGCGCGGGTCGAGATCGATACCGCGCGCATCGACGATACGCCCCGCACGTTTTCGGGCGGCATGCGACAGCGCTTGCAAATTGCCCGCAACCTGGTCACCCGCCCCCGTTTGGTGTTCATGGACGAGCCCACATCGGGCTTGGACGTGTCGGTGCAAGCGCGTTTGCTGGACATGCTGCGCCAGTTGACGCGCCAGATGCAATTGGCCGTGGTCATCGTCACACACGATCTGGCGGTGGCCCGCTTGTTGGCCCACCGCATGATGGTCATGCAGCGTGGCTGCGTGGTCGAAGCGGGTTTGACCGACCAGGTGCTCGACGACCCGCAACACCCCTACACCCAGCTGCTGGTGTCGTCTGTTTTGCAACCTTGAACCCGCCCTAAAAACCATGATGCTGCAAATGAAACAGGTGTCCAAGCGCTTCACGCTGCACCACCAAAACGGGGCTGAGCTGCAGGTGTTGAACCAGGTGGACATGCGTGTGTCGGCCGGTGAATGCGTGGTGCTCGACGGGCCATCGGGCATGGGCAAAAGCACCTTGCTCAAGCTGATGTACGCGAACTACCGCGCCACCAGTGGCCAGATCGAAGTGCAGCAGGCCGATGGCCGCTTGCTCGAACTCACGCAGGCTTCGCCGCGCGAACTGGTGCGCATGCGCCGCGACACCATGGGCTATGTGAGCCAGTTTTTGCGTGTCATCCCCAGGGTGTCGGCGCTGGATGTGGTGGCCGAGCCTTTGATCGAAGACGGTGCCGAGCAGGCCCCGGCAATCGAAGCCGCCCGTGAGCAAGCGCGCGCGTGGTTGACGCGTTTGCACATTCCCGAGGGCCTTTGGCACTTGCCCCCGGCCACATTTTCTGGCGGTGAGCAGCAGCGCATCAACATCGCCCGCAACATGATCAAACCCCGGCCCATTTTGTTGCTGGACGAACCCACCGCTTCGCTGGACGCGGCCAATACCCAAACCGTGATCGACCTCATTCAAGAGGCGGTGGCGCGTGGGGCGGCCTTGGTTGGCATTTTCCACGACGCCCATGTGGGCGCAGCTGTCGCCACCCGCCGTTTGGATGTGGCCCAATTCAGGAGCTCTACATGAGTACGACCGTTTTTAAAAATGCCCACATGGTCTTGCCCACCGAGGTGGTGCATGGCAGCCTGGCGGTGGCCGATGGCCGCATCACCGCCATCGACCAAGGGTTGGCGCAGACCAGCGATGGCTGGGACTTGGAGGGCGACCACCTCATGCCCGGCTTTGTTGAAATGCACACCGACAACTTTGAGCGCCACCTGATGCCCCGCCCCAAAGTGCAATGGGCCCCTTTGCCTGCGCTGTTGGCCCACGACGCTGAAGTGACGGCCGCAGGCATCACCACGGTGTTTGACGCTTTGGGCGTGGGCGACACCGACCACGAAAGCCTGCGTGGCGGCAACTGGAAAGCCGTGCTCGAAACGCTGGACCTGTGCACCCGCGAAAATCTGCTGCGCGCAGACCACCACCTGCATGTGCGCTGCGAGTTGCCAGCGGCCAACGCCATTGACCTCTTTGAGCCATTTCATGCGCACCCACGTTTGTCGCTGATTTCATTGATGGACCACACACCGGGACAGCGCCAGTGGGAAAACATCGAAGTGGCGCGTGTGTATTACACCGGCAAAAAAGGCTGGTCAGATGAAAAATTCGAGCGCCAGGTGGCCCATGCCGCCGAGTTGCAAGAACGCTATGCCCAACCGCACCGCGCCTATTTTGTCGACTACAGCAAAACCCATGGCCTGGCGTTGGCCAGCCACGACGACACCACGGCCGCGCATGTGCAGCAAGCCCATGCGGAAGGCGCCAGCATGTCCGAGTTTCCGACCACGGTGTTGGCTGCGCGCACCGCGCACGAGTTGGGCATGCTGACCGTGATGGGCGGCCCCAATGTGGTCCGTGGTGGATCGCATTCAGGCAATGTGTCGGCGGCCGAATTGGCGCGCCTGGGCTTGCTGGACATTTTGTCTTCAGACTATGTGCCTGGCAGCATGCTCAGTGCCGTGGTCCGCTTGGTGGACGACGGCATCTTGACCTTGCCGCAAGCGGTGGCCATCGTGAGCCACCACCCAGCACAAGCCACCCGCCTGACAGACCGGGGCCAAATCGCCCTGGGTTTGCGCGCCGATTTGATCCAGGTGCGGTTCGTCAGCTTGCCCAACGGCCAGCGCCATGCCCTGGTGCGCGGTGTCTGGCGAGAAGGCCAACGCGTGATGTGAATCCCAGCCCAGAAGACTTGCAACATTCGCCCTTTTCCTTGGAGGTAAGCCATGTCCCTGAATTTGCCTGAAGTGGTTTCTTTGCTTGAGCGCCGTGGTCAAAACCAATACGGCATGGAAGCCATCAACCAGCTCGAACACGCCTTGCAATGCGCCCATTTGGCCGAGCAAGCGGGTGAAACGACCGAAACCGTGGTCGCCTCTTTGCTGCACGACTTGGGCCACTTGTTGGCTGCCGAGCGCGAGGGCGTGAAAGAAAACAACACCGACCAAGATGACCTGCACCAGTACATGGCACTGCCGTTTTTGCGCGGCTTGTTCACCGATGCGGTGCTCGAACCCATCCGCTTGCATGTGGATGCCAAGCGCTATCTGTGCCTGATCGAGCCCTCATATTGGGCGTCTTTGTCACCGGCCTCCAAGCACAGCCTGGAGCAGCAAGGCGGTGTTTTCAACGAGGCCGAAGGCCAGGCCTTCATGTTGCAGCCGTTTGCGGCAGAAGCTGTGCGCCTGCGCAGGTACGACGACTTGGCCAAAGTGCCCGCCAAGGTGGTGCCCGGTCTGGACCATTACGCGGAGTCACTGCGCCAAGTGGCGCTGTGATGGGCTGGCCCAGTGCAGGGCCTGCACCTGTTTGCGACGTCCCAGGGCCAATGCCCCAAAACAACCAAGACACACCAGAAAAAAAGCGCGATCGATCAGCCTTGTTGAGTGCTAGAAGTGCTTGGCGTTTTGTCACGTCTGCGTCATACGAGCTCATTAATATCATATTTATCAATTCAGGTCTGACTCCACAATGACTTCACTCTCTCTGCGGCAACTCTCCAAGCGTTTCGACAACACACTGGCTGTTGATGGCGTCTCATTGGATTTTGAAGCGGGCAGCTTCGTGGGCATCATTGGCCGCTCCGGCGCGGGCAAATCCACTTTGCTTCGAATGATCAACCGACTGAACGAGCCCACAGAGGGCAGCGTTGTTTTCAACGGCAACGTGGTCACCGATTTGCAAGGCAAAGACCTCAACCAATGGCGTCGCAATTGCGCCATGGTGTTTCAACAGTTCAACCTGATCGGCCGCTTAGATGTGTTGACCAATGTGCTGATGGGGCGCTTGACCAGCGTGCCCACTTGGCGCGCCATGCTCACCCTGTGGAGCGATGCCGACAAACTCGAAGCCCTGGAAGCCCTGGACCGTTTTGGCATGGCCGAGTTTGCAGCGCAGCGCTGCGACCAGCTCTCGGGTGGCCAACAACAACGCGTGGCCATTTGCCGGGCGCTGGTGCAGCGCCCTCAAATCATTTTGGCCGATGAGCCGATTGCCTCTTTGGATCCGCGCAACACCCAAATGGTCATGGACGCTTTGCGCACCATCAACCAAGAAATGGGCATCACCGTGCTGTGCAATTTGCACGATTTGGACATTGCCCGTGACTATTGCGGCCGACTGGTTGGCATGGCCGCTGGCAAGGTGGTTTTTGATGGCGCACCAGACCAGTTGACCCCAGATGCTGTCAAAGCCCTTTACGGCATCGAAGCCCACGAGGCCTTGCAAGAAGCACCCGGCTTGCACCTTCAGCCTGCCCCCATTTTGTCGATTTTGCCAAGCGCACAAGTCCACTGATTCTCTCCATCCCCTCGTTCACTTCATCAAGGAACCAATATGTTTAACCGTCGCGTCCTCCTCGCCATTGCCGCATCTGCTGCAGTGATGTCCACCGCACAAGCCCAAGACTGGAAAGCCAAATACCCAGAATTGGTCATGGCCACCATCCCCAGCGAAAACGCCGCCCAAGTGACCGAGCGTTTTGGCCCCTTTGCAGCCTACCTGAGCCGCGAAATCGGTGTGCCTGTCAAACTGCGCATTTCGGGTGACTACGCCGCCGTGATCGAAGGCCAGCGCGCCGAGCAAATCCACATCGCTTACTACGGCCCAGCTTCTTATGCCCGCGCCCGCATGATCGGTGTCAAGACAACCCCCTTCGCCATTGAAGTCAACAAAGGCGGCGTCAAAGGCTACCACTCGGTGTTTTACGTCAAGGCCAACTCGCCTTACAAAACCATCGCTGACCTCAAGGGCAAAAACATCGGTTTGGTCGATCCCAACTCCACCTCTGGCAACAACGTGCCCCGTTTTGCCTTGGACGGCATGAAGATCAACCCGGATGAGTTTTTCGGCAAAGTGGTTTACACCGGCAGCCACATCAACGCCGTGATGGCCTTGAACCAAGGCACCGTGGATGTGGCCGCCAACTGGTGGAACAACGAGAACGATTCCGAATTGCAACGCATGGTCGACAAGGCCATGGTCAAGAAGGAAGACTTCCGCATGATTTACAAGTCAGAGCAGATCGTCAATTCGCCCATCGCCTACCTGGACAGCCTGCCCGCAGATTTGAAGCAGAGAATTGAAAAGGCTTTCTTTGACGCCCCCACCAAAGACAAAGTCGCTTACGACAAATTGTCTGACGGCAAAAACGATCCTTTCCAGCCTGTCAAGCACGAAGCCTACCTGCCCATCATCGAACTGAACAAGTTCGTGGACAGCCTGCGCAGAAGATAATTCCCCGTGAATTCATTGGATCTGCACAGCGCAGCCTATGCTCAAGCGGTGGCTTTAAAACGCCGCCAGCTTGTGCTAGGGCTTTTGGTGCTTTTGGTGTGTGTCGGGATTTCAGGGCACCTCGCCGAGATTTCGTTCTCGAAGTTTTTCAACAACATTGGTGCCTTCACCAGTTACATCGGCCGAATTTTCCATCTCGAAAATGGTCAGTTTGTCCTGAGCGATCCCGCAGAGTGGTTCTGGGGCTGGAAGAAGTGGCTGGCCCTGATGGGCGAGACCTTGTTGATGGCCTATGTGGGCACCTTG
>CAITSG010000218.1 GCA_903894995.1 uncultured Burkholderiales bacterium | reverse complement strand
GCCCAGCGACCAGACCTGGTGCCCGTGGATCGGGCCGGACTGCAGCTGGCATTTGCCGCTTTCGGGCATCGGCCGCAGTTCTTCATGGCGGCGATGGGCGCGGTGCTCAGCCCGTTGTCGGGCGGCAGTGGGCGGTTTGAGCCCGCGCTGCAACAAGCGGCGCAAGACCAGCAAGCACAAGACGAAGCGCAGATGGAGTCCGACTACCTGGGCCTCAAGCCCACCGAGCAGGCGGTGCTGTGGCGCATGCTGGACCAAGGGCCACGGTTTCGGCCCTATGACGCCGAGGCGCTGCGCTTTTACCGTGAAAAGCTGGGGCGCCCCATCAGCGTACAGCAGGCGCAAAAAGCCTTGGAATCCCTTCGGCAGCGCACACCCGCCTTGGTGTGGAAATCGGCACGCGGCGAATACGCGGTCGAAGACGCCGCGATGCACCGCTGGTTTCAAGTGCGGCTGGAAGGCGGCAAGTGGCCACCGGCGCCCAAGCAAGGCGGCTTGACATTCGACGAGGAATGAAGGCATCCGGCAGACCAGCGTCCAACTGTCTCCCTTTGATTCAGCCACCCCCGCCACAGACCCTTTAGTTACTCCCCTCGCACCATCTCAGTCAAAAATTAGAATACTTTCAGTTACGATGCCAGCTCACTTTATGAGCACCAAATGGGTCTTAATTGGAACGAAATCAAATCCAGGGCGTTGCTTTTCAGCAAAACCTGGGCCGACGCCTGCAACGAAGACAGCCAGGCCAAGCCCTTTTGGATCGATTTCTTTGAAATCTTTGGCATCACCAACAAACGCGTCGCCACCTTTGAGCTGAACGTCAAAAAGCTCGGCGGCGCCCAAGGCTTTGTGGACCTGTTTTGGCCCGGCGTGCTGTTGGTGGAGCACAAGTCGCGCGGCAAAAGCCTCGACGACGCGGTGGACCAAGCCATTGGCTACCTGCACAACCTGCCCGAGCGCGACTTGCCCCAACTGGTGGTGGTGTGCGACTTTGCCCGCTTTCGGGTGCGGCGCCTGGCCACGGGCGAGACGGCCGAGTTTGAGCTCAAGCACCTGCACAAACACGTCAAGCTCTTTGGCCTGCTGGCGGGCTACAAGGTGCAAGACATCCGTTCGGAAGACCCGGTCAACATCAAGGCCGCCGAACGCATGGGCCGCCTGCACGACGCACTGAAAGCCAGCGGCTACAGCGGCCACGCGCTCGAGGTGCTGCTGGTGCGCCTGCTGTTTTGCCTGTTTGCCGACGACACGGGCATCTTTCAGCCCGCGCAATCGTTCAGAGACTTTGTCGAAGAACGCACCGCGCCCGACGGCTCGGACCTGGGGCCGCGCCTGGGGCAACTGTTTCAGGTGCTCAACACGCACGAGAGCCAGCGCAGCAAAAACATCGACGAACAGCTGGGCCAGTTTGCGTACATCAACGGCCGCCTGTTTGAAGAAACCCTGCCCATGGCCGACTTCAGCACCGCCATGCGCGAAGCCTTGCTGGACGCCTGCGCGCTCGACTGGTCGGCCATCAGCCCGGCGATTTTTGGCAGCTTGTTCCAAAGCATCATGGACGAAAAAGCCCGCCGCAACCTGGGCGCGCACTACACGTCTGAGGCCAACATCCTCAAGCTGATCAAGCCCCTGTTTCTGGACGAACTGCACGCCGAGTTTGAGCGCGTGAAAGGCCACCGCAACAAGCTGTTTGAGTTTCACAAAAAGCTGCGGCAACTGACGTTTTTTGACCCGGCCTGTGGGTGCGGAAATTTTTTGGTGATCAGTTACCGCGAACTGCGCGAGCTGGAGCTGAAAGTGCTGCGAGCCGACCACGAACTGAGCGCCCACAAAGGCCAGCTGACGGTGGACTTACACGGCCTGATCGGCGTGAACGTGGACCAGTTTTACGGCATCGAAATCGAAGAGTTTCCCGCGCAAATTGCCCAAGTGGCCCTGTGGCTGGTGGACCACAAAATGAACCTGCGTGTGAGCGTGGAGTTTGGCCTGTACTTTGCCCGCATCCCACTCAAAAGCTCACCACAAATACGCCACGCCAACGCGCTACGGATGGACTGGAACGAGGTGCTGCCTGCGGAGCGGTGCAGTTATGTGCTGGGCAATCCGCCGTTCATTGGCAAGAAAGAACAAACGCCGCAACTAAGTGCTGACTTTGAGCCCGTGATCGGGCCAAAATGCGGGTGGATGTGGTGATCAGAATGCGGGCGGCCCAGGCCTTATACGCATTTTTTGGAATGCAGCAATCAGGCAAATGCAATTAATCGACCAACAAAGCGCAATGCAAAGACAGCAATTTACACACCAAAAACGACCCGCATGACACCGAACCGAACACGCATTTTTCGCTGCAATACATGCCAAGACCTATTTGCCCACCGTCATTACGCCAAAGTTGCGGCACAGCGCCACGTCAAACGATCGGATGATCCCGAATTGCCAGGCCTTAACGACTACGCCCCCCCGTTGGTGGCTTGCCCACATTGTGGCGATGCGTTTTGCTTGCTGGGTGCCGAGCACGAGTCAGAGTTTTTCTCGATCGATACCACCTCACCGATGGTGAGTGACTCGATTCAAAAAGTGCCAGATTTCGCCAAGGCCACCTTGGCGCAATGTGAGGCCCAGGTGCTGAACTGGGATGACACGGACCTTGAATGGGAGTTTCGCCTTCAAGCCTGGCAGCGGCTCAATGATGAACGCATCGAGACATCACCCCGCGGGCTCGATTCAAACCAACTGCACAACCTGCAACGATTGTTCAGCATCAGCACGCGCATGCGCCATGAACCATTAATCCAGGTTGAACTGCTGCGGCAGATGAGTCGGTTTGAGGAAGCAGCCAATATCCTGAGGCCTCTTTTTAGCCCTGTAGTTAACCTGCCACCGGAGAGCACCGTAGCGCAACTGATAAAAGCCATCACAGAAAAAAACGATCAGCCGTTTCATTACGGGTGAAACCATGGCGCACAACCGCCATCAGAGGTCGAAACGCGCCTGACTACCAACCGCAATAGCTCTCCATTTGCAAAAAAAACAGGAAGCTGAAGCCTAAGCTGACTGTTGATCTGTCAAGACTCATAACTGCTGGAGTGCATCGCAATCAAGCTTCTCGGTCCGAACCCACTTGCCATCGTCAAAATGCTCGCGTCGACAATGGGAAACAGTGAACGTATCGCCACTGCGCTGTCGCGTTCTGTACGTGCAATGCGCTGCTGTGCAAACGCCTGTTTCAAGGTCGAACAAACCCTCATGATGGCTTGGCAGCACGGTCACAAAATCTGCGGCGTCCATGTCTACGATCGTGAAAACAGGACCTGATGCTGAGGGCACCTCTTGGACAATCCAGTAAGTGAAGGTGTGCGCGCCATAAAAGTACATGCAAAACGGATCCAAGGCTGCACGCACAAAATACATCTGTGGCTGCTGCTCAATCAAGGGCAGTGGCACCGAAACAAACCTTTTCTCAAGCGGCACACCGCGATGCTCAGGGTCATTCAGACAAGCTTGGAATGTCTCATCCAGAGGCTCAGCATCATCACCGTACAAAAGCCATTTCGCCATGGCGGGTGACGGGTGTTCGTGCACATCAGGCAAGCTTCCACTGCTGGACGATGTCAAAAAGAGGGCCGCATCGGCGCCAGGCCCCAAAGCGGGCGAAAGCGCATCTCGACCGGCAGCACCCCAACCACTAAAAAACAATGCAGCCGCGACCAAGCCCCCGACCACAAATGCGGCAAACAGCCATGCCGTATTGGATCCCTGTTCATTTTTAACATTCACCGAACCACTCCTTTTTCTCATTCACCGACCCCCTTAAAAAGTCACGCCGCAGTCGTAGTGCACCTGCTTGGCTTCGTGCTCCAGCACGAGCGCATGAGGCCCTTGGCGGTTCATGGCCCAAGTCTGTCGGTAAAAACCGCCCTATTGCGTAAAGCGCGTCAGGCTGACACGCGCGATGAGGGAATCGCTCAGATCGATGGTGGGTGACACTTCCAGCGCCATGGCATATCGGGCGGTATCGGCGCTAATGTTTTGTACCAAAGGCTGTTTTGAGCTGAGGCGGATCACAAAGTCTTGCAGCTCTTGTGGATGGCAAAGCAGCGACACCGATTTGTAGGCCGCATGCCATCTCAGCATGGCGTGCCCAGCTTTCAGGCGAAACAGCACCCGTTGCAAATACCCCTGCGCGCTCCCGTCGGTCTGCACGGGCGCAGTGATGGCTTGTTGCATGTCTTGGCCATGCATCCAGCCGGGTTCTTGATATAGCTGCTCGATTTGGGTGTGGGGCGAGGCTTGGGCGTCTCGCCAATACAAAAATGGCCAGCCGTTTTTGTTGCCTACGTAAAGCCAGTCGAGCACGCGCCCTGCTGGCGACTGGCGTTGGGGCAGCAGCGCAAAGTAATGCATGGGGTCAAAGTCCACCAGTTGGCGGTTCAATGCTTGAGGAAACAAGACGTTGCTTTGCTCGGCCAATGTGCGGTGCCATTGGTCCAGAGCATCGACCAGGGTTTGCGCCGGGATGTTGAAGTTGGTGGGGTTCATGGCAGTAATTGATGATGTGTGACGCCTCGCATCATCCACGCCCCATGGCTCATGCCGTGAGCTTGCCAGTCATCAATAAAGTGTCGGAGGGGTAGATTTGTCACCTTCTGTCATGGGGCGCAATTGCGTCATTCAGCCGAAAACCCGTTTTGTGGATCATGAAAAAAACCGAACCATGGACTGCGGTGCGGTGCACCTAGCCTGCGCAAACCCTCGCTTCGCGCAATGGCCCCATAAAAATCGGCAAAAACGAAGCATTAAAAATCGCATCTGTTGGCCTATTCCAGACGTGAATACCCGGTCAACTTTTTGATTTTTCTGGTGTGTCACACCATGAGACAGCCCCACGCCAACACTGAAGGCCTCACTCATTCAGGAGGTCTTCATGTCAGTTCCCGTTTTTTACTCGCCACAAATGGTTGCCAACTCCGGCAGTTACTCTCCCAGCGCAGGCAAGCCCGAACAAGTGATTCAATCTTGGCTACTGCTGGGCATCCCCATGCAAATCACAGCCCCTCGGCCCGTTTCCCGCGATCAACTGGTGCGGGCGCACCTTGCCAGTTATGTCGATGGTGTGCTGGACTGCCGCCTGGCCAACGGGTTTGGCAACCGGTCTGCGCAAGTGGCCGCGTCATTGCCCTACACCTGCGGCGCCATGCTCGACGCTTGCTGGGCTGCATTGGGCAATGGCATCGGCGCTGTTGCACCATGCTCCGGTTTTCACCATGCAGGATACGGATTTGGCGGTGGCTTTTGCACCTTCAACGGCTTGATGGTGGCAGCACAGGATATGTTGATAAAAAATGCCGCACGCAAAATCGGCATTCTCGATCTGGACATGCACTGGGGCAACGGTACCCAAGACATCATCGACAAACTGGGCCTTGCCAGCCAAGTGCCCCATTACAGCCAACACCACCGGGCAGAAGAGGCAGAGCGGTTTCTCAGCGGTTTGGCCCAACAGATCACGCAGCAGTTTGGCGATTGCGACTTGCTGATTTACCAAGCGGGAGCCGACAGCCACATCCACGACCCCTTGGGCGGCTACCTGAGCACAGCGCAAATGCACCGGCGTGACGACATCGTTTTTGAAACCTGCCGCAAGCTCCACCTGCCCGTAGCGTGGAACTTGGCTGGTGGCTATCAAAGAGATGAATTAAATAGCATTCGTCCAGTACTGGAATTACATGACAATACGCTTGAGGCTTATGCCCAGCACTGTCTCCAACCTACAGAGTGACCATGGAAAGATCCTATCGAATTGCCCGCATCCAGGCTCTCATGAGCCGGGCTACGGGCGTGACCATGGCCCAGCTCATGCACGAGCTGGAAACATCGCGGGCCACCGTCAACCGCGACCTGGAACTCATGAGGAGTCAGATGAACGCCCCCATCATCTGGGACCGCGACACCTACTCATACCGACTCGACCCAATGCAAGCCCACGGCACCACCACCCTGCCCTTGCCCGGTGTCTGGCTCAACCCGGCGCAAGCCTATGCCCTGCTGACCCTGAACAACATGGTCGAGAAAATCGCACCGCAACTGCTGGGCCCGTTTGTGAACCCCATGCGCGGCATGCTCAAAGAAATGCTGGGCCAGATGCAGCACCCCATGTACGGGCTGGACAAAAAAATCAGCATCGACATGCCGGGCATGCCCAGCATCAACGACCTGATGTTTTCTACGCTCATGCAAGCTCTGCTCGAAGACCTGCCCATTGCCATCACGGTCAAAACGCCCGAAGGCTCTGCGCAAGACCACGAAGGTATCCCCAGGCACCTGCACATCCGGCACGACGGCTGGCAGCTTCAATTGCAAACGGGGTCAAAAGCTGAACATGAGATCAGTTTAGTCAGTGTGATTGACGTGGCCTTGATCACTCCCAGCGTAAACGGCTGAATATCAACACTCGAAAAAGGGAGTAACACGATGGAAATCATCATATCAAATGCCTTGGAGCGACTTAATCAGCTGAGCCGTGGTGCCCGCAGCATCCAAGCAGCTGTCGCATACTGGACGATGCCATCAGCCATGTTGGACCCAGCCTTTGTTAGGGCGATCGCGCATCCTGACGGGTTTTTGTGCTGCGACATCCATGGGCCAACCAGTATTGACTGCTTGCTTGACCTCAAAAGCACAAGGGCTAATGTTTACCTTCACCTTTATCAACTTGTAGGTAAAAACGACGTGCCAGACGCTAAGGGCATGCCGGACAACCTAATGCACAGCAAAGTGTATGTCTTTGATGATGGATCAAATACTGTTCAAGTTTGGGTGGGAAGTCACAACGCTACCTCCAGGGCCATGTTGGGAATCAACTTTGAGTGCGCTGTTTTGACCTCGATGGACAAATCATCAAGTGCGTACCATCAAGTCATTCAGCACCTACAAGCTATTCGCAGAGCTTCCACACCATTCAATCTTGATCATGTTGGATGGTATCGGTCATTACAGGGCGGATGGGGTTCGGACCCTTTCATCGAGGCCCTCGACAACTCCAATACCGCTGTTCCAAAAGGTACAGAAATAGGCATCTTTGGCAACATCCCCGTTGATCATCAACAGCTGAGAAGAGTTGGTAAGCGACTTTATTTGGCATTGACCAACCCAGCAACAGAAAAGGAAACCTTCTATCAAGCCGAAATCACACAATCTGGCGTTATAAATGGAGGCCTGCGATTTGGCGATAGACGCTTTGCATTACGGTTTACCCCCCAAGTACCGACACTAGGCAACATAAGTCAAGTGACGTCAGAAGTTGTTCGCCAGTCCAGATACTTTGTCACATTGAAAATTGGCGACCCACTGCCTGGCTCAACCGTGGTGGTTGAAGCTCCACCTCAAGAAGTCTGGACTGATCTATCAGACGAAGAGTATTTTCAACAAATAAGAGGCGAGTTGAATCCAACACAAACCGAAACCACAAGCCAACGCAGACGACCACGATATCGAGTCCAAGGACCCATGCAATATGTCGCTGTGCAGCAAATGGTCAGTGAGGAAAGTCTGCGGAAAGCCAAAGCTTTTCAAGAATCAACCATGCTGGACAAAATGATGCTTTTAGATCACCCCTTGATCCGTAAAAGGATCATATTAAAGTAGTGGTTGGATTACTCAAAAGCACGGGCTGATTGAGCTACCTTAGCTAATGGCCCCAGTTTTTGACAAGACCAACGCCAGTGCAGTGCGCTGCGGATTCCAATAAATTCCTATGAGTTTTTTTTCACACCCCAACCATCACATCGACAGCAATGGCCCAATACACGATTAACCTCAACAAAGAGCAAATTCAAGTCTACGCGGTTCCTGGGTCAGGCCTTTTGCGAGTCCATGCTCCGGGACAATCGTCCATTATTTACAACCCACAGACCCAGACCTACGTTGACGCAACGAACGGCCAACCGGTCACACTCAGCCATGCATCGGCAAATGATGAAGAGCAGCTTCGCAAGGAGCTGAACACGATTGACCAATGGCGCAAGGATTACTACGGGGGCAAACTCAAAACAGAATACCCCTTGCCCGAGTTAAAAACAAACACTCAAATCATCGGACTGGCTGACGAAATGGATCGGTTGATGGCACTAACGCATCCCAACGAAAAAACTTTCAAGGACCGCATCCGAGTCGCCAAATTGCGAGATACCGAAAAAACCATGGTCGCCGCACTTTGGGACATCAGAAACAATGTTCTTGCACACAACCAGCTGAACCCGGTGGTAACACTTAGCCAAGATAACATCGACAGCCTTGAGCGAATTCGTGACAAGCTGGCCCAAAAAAGACAAGCTCAAAATATCATGATCAAGGGCGATCAAATTTTCAGCGCCCAGTGGTCAGACAAGGTTTTGCCCAAAGTTCAAGTCATGCTCCAGCGACAGTATTCACACATTCCCATAATCGATGAAAACCGCATCTACAGAGGTGTTTTCACAGGCGAGTCCATGTTAAAAGCATTGGTTAAAGACTCTATCATCGAGATGGACACGGGCACACGCTTTGAAGACTTTCGCCCCATCTTGGATTACCACATTCGAGGCAACACAAGCGAACAAGTTGTGTTCACCAAACCCCAAACCAGCATCGCCAAGCTGGCTGAGCAGGTGGCTAATCATCGAGATAAGCACGTCAAGGCATCTCTGTTCATCGTAACGGCTAGCGGCAAACCCACGGAATCTGTTCAAGGATTGATCACCGTTTGGGACTTACCCGGTGAAGGCTAAAAATCCACGAAAAAAACCAAAAAATCAAATCTGTATGTTGACGTCAATCCAATTTTCCACATGGTGGTCAATATTGGATAGGCATTAACATGCCCACCACATTCGCTGTGCGATAGCCCCCCCACCCCCTTCACATACTTCAGCAATTCCACAAAAAACAGATGGCAACAAAGCGTTGACGAATCGCCCACCAGCAGCAGCTTGCACCATGCGCGGGTAATTACCACGTTCATACGGCGGATGTCGGACAGGAAGCCGATCTCGCCTTGGGGGTTGCTGCGCGTCAAGGTGATGGCAATGATGTCGCGCTCTTGGCCCTGAAACGGATCGACGGCGCCCACGCTGAGCCTGCGTTGCCGCCGCTGGTCATGCAACCGTCAAAGGCTACATGCGCACCACAGCACGCGCTCCTACGGCACTGGCAAAGCGTTGGACTGTTCGCATAGATGGCGTGCCCCTGCCACTTTCGATGCGTGCCACCACGCTTTGGGTCGTTCCCATGCATGCGGCCACATCGCCTTGGGTCATGCCCGATTTCATACGCGCTGAAATCAGTTCACGGGCCAGCTCAAACTCGGGTGCTTGACCACCGTCAAAAACATATCGAGGTCAGATTTTGAAGATGCCGCATGGCTTGACCGCTAAGCTACCTGCCTAATCAACCTACTTGCTTATGATTTGCCATGGAGAAAAGTACCCATCACTGGGATCACCTTATTTGGCAGGAGCTGTGACCATGAAATGCCCATGCTGTGGAGCGGCTGAACTGATCCACGATACCCGCGACTTGTCCTATGTCTACAAGGGCGAAAGCACCACCATTCCTGACGTGACGGGTGATTTTTGTCCTGCCTGCGGCGAAGTCGTTTTGAACCGCGAACACGGTGACCGATACAGCGAGTTGCTTGGGGTGCATCAAAGGCAAGTGAACGCTGCTTATGTTGACCCCAGCTACATTGCCAAAGTCCGCAAGAAGCTCGACCTGGACCAACGTGAAGCTGCCGATATTTTTGGCGGTGGCGTGAATGCGTTTTCTCGTTACGAGAACGGCAAGACCAAACCACCGCTGGCCTTGGTCAAGTTGCTCAAGGTGCTGGATCGCCACCCCGATTTGTTGAGCGAGGTCAGAGCGGCGTAACGCCCTCTATTAATCTGGCAGAGGATTTGCGCAATGGTGGATTGGCGCAGCACCGCACGGATCAAGATGTTGTCGATCCTGAACGATCGCTCAATCACTCATGTTGCTTTGAGTTTGGTCTTCTTTGGTGCCTTCGCGCGTTGTCGCGCCACATTGAAATCAGCAACGACGGCGTCCACATCAACACCCTTCAGCGCAAGCAGGCGATCCAGCGTTTTGCTCGCTTTTTTAAGCGAGGCGTCATCGGCATCGCCTTGCGTCAGGTCCCCTAGCGTGCGTGCTGCAATC
>CAITSG010000217.1 GCA_903894995.1 uncultured Burkholderiales bacterium | reverse complement strand
CAAGACCCCTGCGGCTGAGGTGCTTCAACACAAGCCTGACGGCATCTTTTTGTCCAACGGCCCTGGCGACCCTCAGCCTTGCGATTACGCGATTGCGGCAACTGCCGAGTTGATTGAAACCGGGATTCCGACCTTCGGCATTTGCCTGGGGCACCAGATCATGGCTTTGGCCAGCGGTGCCAAGACTTTCAAGATGAAGTTTGGCCACCACGGTGCCAATCACCCCGTGAAAGACCTTGACTCGGGGCGCGTGTCCATCACCAGCCAAAACCACGGTTTTGCGGTGGATGAAAAGTCCTTGCCTGGCAACTTGCGTGCCACACACGTGTCCTTGTTCGACGGCACTTTGCAGGGCCTGACCCGCACCGACAAGCCAGCTTTTTGCTTTCAAGGGCATCCTGAAGCATCGCCCGGCCCGCACGACATTGCTTACCTCTTTGACCGCTTCATCAATCTGATGGAGAAAAAATAATGCCAAAGCGCACCGACCTCAAAAGCATTCTCATCATTGGCGCAGGCCCGATCATCATTGGTCAGGCCTGTGAGTTCGACTACTCCGGCGTGCAGGCTTGCAAAGCCTTGCGCGAAGAGGGCTACAAAGTCATTTTGATCAACAGCAACCCCGCGACGATCATGACCGACCCTGCAACCGCAGACGTCACCTACATCGAGCCGATCACCTGGCAAACGGTCGAAAAGATCATTGCCAAAGAGCGTCCTGACGCGATCTTGCCGACAATGGGTGGCCAGACCGCGCTCAACTGCGCTTTGGACCTGTGGCACCACGGCGTACTCGAGAAATACAAAGTCGAGTTGATCGGCGCCACGCCCGAAGCCATTGACAAAGCCGAAGACCGCTTGAAGTTCAAGGACGCCATGACCAAGATCGGTCTGGGGTCGGCCCGCTCTGGCATCGCCCACAGCATGGAAGAAGCCTGGGACGTGCAAAAGACCCTGGGTTTCCCCACCGTCATTCGCCCCAGCTTCACCTTGGGTGGCACGGGCGGCGGCATCGCCTACAACCCGGAAGAGTTCGAGACGATCTGCAAGCGCGGCCTGGAGGCTTCGCCCACCAACGAATTGTTGATCGAGGAATCGCTGCTCGGCTGGAAAGAGTACGAGATGGAAGTCGTGCGCGACAAGGCGGACAACTGCATCATCATCTGTTCGATTGAAAACCTGGACCCCATGGGTGTGCACACGGGTGACTCGATCACTGTGGCCCCTGCACAGACACTGACTGACAAGGAATACCAGATTCTGCGTAACGCCTCTTTGGCTGTGTTGCGTGAGATCGGTGTGGACACCGGCGGCTCCAACGTCCAGTTTTCGATCAACCCCAAAGACGGTCGCATGGTCGTCATTGAGATGAATCCCCGCGTGTCGCGTTCATCCGCATTGGCGTCCAAAGCCACGGGTTTCCCGATTGCAAAAGTAGCCGCCAAGCTGGCTGTTGGCTACACGCTTGACGAACTGCGCAACGAAATAACGGGGGGTGCCACACCCGCTTCGTTCGAGCCTTCGATCGACTACGTGGTCACCAAGATCCCGCGTTTCGCCTTTGAGAAATTCCCAACCGCCGACAGCCGCTTGACCACCCAGATGAAATCGGTGGGCGAGGTGATGGCCATGGGCCGCACCTTCCAGGAGTCCTTTCAGAAAGCCCTGCGTGGTCTGGAAGTAGGCGTAGACGGCTTGAATGAGAAAACGCAAGACCGTGAAGTGCTCGAAAAAGAACTGGGTGAGCCTGGGCCTGAGCGCATTTGGTATGTGGGCGATGCCTTCGCCATGGGCCTGAGCGTGGACGAGGTGTTCGCCTTGACCAAGATCGATCCTTGGTTCCTGGTGCAGATCGAAGAAATCGTGAAGATTGAGCTTGAGCTGGAGACCACGACTTTGGAGGCGATCTCCGCCGAAGAGCTGCGTGCGCTCAAGAAGAAAGGTTTCTCGGATCGCCGCTTGGCCAAGTTGCTCAAGACCACCGAGCATGTGGTGCGTGCGCGCCGTCACGCCCTGAACATTCGCCCCGTCTACAAACGCGTGGACACCTGCGCGGCCGAGTTCTCGACCGACACCGCCTACATGTACTCCTGCTACGAAGGCAACGGAGACGGTGAATGTGAAGCCGAGCCCACCAACAACAAGAAAATCATGGTGCTGGGCGGTGGTCCTAACCGCATCGGTCAAGGCATCGAGTTCGACTACTGCTGCGTACACGCGGCACTCGCCATGCGCGAAGACGGCTATGAAACCATCATGGTCAACTGCAACCCCGAGACCGTGTCGACCGACTACGACACCTCGGACCGTTTGTACTTTGAGCCCGTCACCTTGGAAGATGTGCTCGAAATTGTGGACAAGGAAAAGCCCACAGGCGTCATCGTGCAATACGGTGGCCAAACGCCGTTGAAGCTTGCTTTGGATCTGGAAGCCGCTGGCGTGCCCATCATCGGCACCAGCCCCGACATGATCGACGCAGCTGAAGACCGCGAGCGTTTCCAGAAATTGCTGCAAGACCTCGGTCTGCGCCAGCCGCCCAATGCCACAGCTCGCACCGAGCCCGAAGCTTTGGAAAAAGCCGCTGCGCTGGGTTACCCCTTGGTGGTGCGCCCCAGCTATGTGCTGGGTGGCCGAGCCATGGAAATCGTGCACGAGCAACGCGACCTCGAGCGCTACATGCGCGAAGCGGTCAAGGTGTCGCACGATTCCCCCGTGCTGCTGGACCGTTTCCTGAACGACGCCATCGAGTGCGATGTGGACTGCCTGCGCGACCCCGAAGGCAAGACCTTCATCGGTGGCGTGATGGAGCACATCGAACAAGCCGGTGTGCACAGCGGCGACTCGGCATGCTCCTTGCCCCCTTACTCTTTGTCGTCTGCCACGGTGGACGAGCTCAAGCGCCAATCGGCTGCGATGGCTGGTGCCTTGAACGTGGTCGGTTTGATGAACGTGCAGTTCGCCATCCAGCATGTGGACGGTAAGGACGTGATCTACGTGCTCGAAGTCAACCCCCGGGCTTCGCGCACCGTGCCTTACGTGTCCAAAGCCACAGGCATTCAGCTGGCCAAGGTGGCCGCACGCTGCATGGCGGGTCAAACACTCGCGTCGCAAGGGATCACCAAAGAAGTCACGCCTCCTTATTTCAGCGTGAAAGAAGCGGTGTTCCCGTTCGTGAAATTCCCTGGTGTGGACACCATCCTCGGCCCTGAGATGAAATCGACAGGCGAAGTCATGGGCGTGGGCAAGACATTTGGCGAGGCTTTTGTGAAAAGCCAATTGGGCGCGGGCACCAAGCTGCCACGCCCGACCAAAGCCGATGGCACACCCTCCGGAAAAGTGTTCATTTCGGTCAAAAACAATGACAAAGTTCGCGTCATTGAGGTCGCACGCCAGTTGGCGGCACAAGGCTTTGCCCTGATTGCCACCAAAGGAACAGCCCATGCGATCACCGCTTCAGGTGTGGATTGCGCGATCGTGAACAAGGTCACCGAAGGTCGCCCGCACATCGTGGACATGATCAAGAACAATGAAATTGTTCTGGTCATCAACACGGTAGAGGAAAGGCGCAATGCGATTGCCGACTCTCGCTACATCCGCACATCGGCCTTGCTCAACCGCGTCACGACCTTCACCACCATCGCAGGTGCGCAAGCGGCTGTAGAAGGTATGAAGTACATGGACCAGTTGGACGTCATCTCTGTGCAAGAAATGCACGCACAACTGTTGGCCTGAAAGCTCGTTTCAAATGTCGCCCCGTGAATGTGTTGGGGCGGTGCATAATGCAGTCAATCACCGCCGAGTTTCAACACTCGGCGGTTTGTTTTTGGAGAACCCCATATGTCTACCATTCCAATCACAAAACGCGGTGCAGAAAAGCTCAAAGAGGAGTTACACCGCCTCAAAACCGTCGACCGTCCAGGCGTGATTCAAGCCATTTCCGAGGCTCGCGCCCAAGGCGACCTGAGCGAGAACGCCGAATACGATGCGGCCAAAGACCGGCAGGGCTTCATAGAAGGCCGGATTCAGGAAATCGAAGGCAAGTTGTCGGCCGCGCAGATCATTGACCCGGTCTCGGTCGATGCGGGTGGTCGCGTGGTGTTTGGCACCACTGTGGAACTCGAAGATGAAATCTCCGGTGATGCGGTCACCTACCAGATAGTTGGCGAAGATGAAGCCGATTTGAAACTGGGTCTGATCAATATCAGCAGTCCGATTGCGCGCGCTTTGATTGGTAAAGAGGAGGGCGATGTGGCTGAAGTGCAGGCCCCTGGTGGCGTGCGCCGTTACGAGATTGTGGGTGTTTCCTATATTTAAACCGAGTCAAAGACCGACTTAGAACGGTCTTTGTGGATCAATCAGAGCGACTCACTCAGTCCGATCAGTTATCAATCTTGGTGACCTTTTTTGACCGATTTTTGCTTGGGCTTGGCCCGTTTGATCTGCCCACCAGCAGCCAAGCGCTGGTTACCCAACACGCGAACGGTTTTGACTTCAGGTCGCTGACCCCCGCGTGAACTGTATTTCAGGATTTTGAAATCACGTGGACCGGCTTTTCGGTCCTCGTCGGTTTCTTTGAGTTTTTCAGGCTGAGGACGCCAGAGGATCAGCAGTTTGCCGATGTGCTGAATTGGCGCGGCGCTGAGTTGCTCGGCCAGTTGGGTGAACATGGCTTCGCGTGCAGCACGGTCATCTCCCAGCACGCGGATCTTGATCAGACCATGGGCATTCAGGGCCGCTTCAGTTTCCTTGACGACGGCAGGGGTCAGGCCATCGCCTCCGATCATGACGACCGGATCCAGGTGGTGGGCATCGGCGCGAAAAACTTTGCGCTCGGCAGGTGTAAGTTGTATTTGGGGCATCTTCGTATTATCCCCGCAAGGACGCAAAAGAATGAAAGTCAAAACCAAAAGTAAAAAGGTCAATAAAGCTTGGTTGAACGACCACGTGAATGACACTTACGTGAAGTTGGCCCTCAAAGAGGGGTACCGTGCACGTGCGGCTTACAAGCTCAAGGAAATAGATGAGACTTTGGGCCTGATCCGTCCGGGTGATTTGGTTGTGGACTTGGGCTCAGCCCCTGGCGCATGGAGCCAGTATTTGCGCCGTCGCTTGTCGCCAGATGGCGCAGCAGTAGGTGAGCTCAATGGCCGCATCATCGCGCTGGACATCCTGCCCATGACGCCAGTGGAGGGCGTGCAGTTCATTCAAGGGGATTTCCGAGAGATCGAGGTCGCAGCTTTGCTAGAGGAAGCACTGCAAGGGCGGCAGGCTGATGTGGTGGTGTCCGACATGGCCCCCAACCTGTCTGGCATTGAGACCTCAGACGCTGCCCGTATTCAACATTTGATCGAGTTAGCGGTCGAATTTGCTCAGAACCACATGAAGCCACAAGGGGCCTTGGTGGTAAAGGTGTTCCACGGCAGCGGCTACAGCCAGATTGTCAAGATGTTCAAAGAGACTTTCAAAGTGGTCAAACCGATCAAGCCAAAGTCCTCGCGCGATAAGTCTTCAGAGACGTTTTTGGTGGGTATGGGCCTGATTCATGCTTTTTGAACCATTAATTCCTGCCTTTTCGAGGGCCAAACCCCATTGCAACGCGTTGAAGGGCTGCTGCGGGCCTAAAATAAAGTTTGTCTTTTAATATTGGAGTCATTCTTGAATAACCCTTGGTTTTCCAAAATTGCCGTCTGGATGGTGATTGCCATGGTGCTGTTTACCTTGTTCAAGCAATTTGACAACCGTGGTGTCGCAGGCGCGAGTGCCATTGGCTATTCAGATTTCCTCGAAGAGGTTCGCGGTAACCGGATCAAGAGCGCTACCATTTCCGAGAGCCCTGGTGGCACCGAAATTCTGGCCATCACCAACGACGATCGCCGCATCAAAACGACGGCTACCTACCTTGATCGTGGCTTGGTGGGGGACTTGATCAACAGTGGCGTGAAGTTCGACGTCAAACCCCGCGAGGAGGGCTCATTGCTCATGACCTTGCTGGTCAGCTGGGGCCCGATGCTTCTCTTGATTGGTGTTTGGGTGTATTTCATGCGCCAAATGCAAGGCGGCGGCAAGGGCGGAGCGTTCAGCTTCGGCAAGTCCAAGGCCCGTATGCTGGATGAAAACAACAACCAGGTCACTTTCGCGGACGTTGCTGGTTGCGACGAGGCCAAAGAGGAAGTCAAAGAGGTCGTAGACTTCCTGAAAGACCCTCAGAAATTCCAGAAATTGGGGGGGCGAATCCCCCGTGGCTTGTTGCTGGTTGGCCCGCCAGGAACAGGTAAAACCCTGTTGGCTAAGGGCATCGCAGGAGAAGCCAAGGTGCCTTTTTTCAGCATCTCGGGTTCTGATTTTGTGGAAATGTTTGTCGGCGTTGGCGCTGCCCGTGTCCGCGACATGTTCGAAAACGCCAAAAAGAACGCGCCTTGCATCATTTTCATTGACGAAATTGACGCTGTCGGCCGCCAACGTGGTGCTGGCCTGGGTGGTGGCAACGACGAGCGCGAGCAAACCCTCAACCAGATGCTGGTCGAGATGGATGGCTTTGAGACCAATCTGGGTGTGATCGTGGTCGCGGCCACCAACCGCCCTGACATTTTGGACGCTGCCTTGCTGCGCCCTGGTCGTTTTGACCGCCAGGTTTACGTGACCTTGCCCGACATCCGTGGGCGTGAGCAAATCTTGAACGTGCACATGCGCAAAGTGCCGATTGGCCAAGACGTCAATGCGGGTGTGATCGCGCGTGGCACGCCTGGCATGAGCGGTGCCGATCTGGCCAACCTGTGCAACGAAGCGGCTTTGATGGCAGCCCGTCGCAACGCCCGTGTGGTTGAGATGGTTGACTTTGAAAAGGCCAAGGACAAAATCCTGATGGGCCCTGAGCGCAAAAGCATGGTCATGCCCGAGCATGAGCGGCGCAACACGGCTTATCACGAAGCAGGTCATGCCTTGATTGGTAAATTGCTGCCCAAGTGCGATCCGGTGCACAAGGTCACCATCATTCCTCGTGGCCGCGCCCTGGGTGTGACGATGAGCCTACCTGAGCAAGACCGGTACAGTTATGACAAGGAATTCATGTTGAACCAGATCAGCATGTTGTTCGGCGGTCGCATTGCAGAGGAAGTGTTCATGCACCAAATGACCACGGGTGCCAGCAATGACTTCGAGCGTGCGACCTCGATTGCCCGTGACATGGTGATGCGCTATGGCATGACCGATGCCTTGGGCCCGATGGTCTATGCCGAGAACGAAGGCGAAGTGTTCTTGGGTCGTTCGGTGACCAAGACCACCAACATGAGCGAGTCCACCATGCAAAAAGTGGATATGGAAGTACGTCGCATCATCGACGAGCAGTACAAGCTGGCCCGCGGACTGATCGAAGAGCACAGTGCGCAGATGCATGCCATGGCCAAAGCCTTGCTGGAGTGGGAAACCATCGACAAGGACCAGATTGACGACATCATGGCTGGCCGTGATCCTTTGCCCCCCAAGGACTGGACACCCCGCACACCACCTTCCGGTGGCAGCAACGGTGGCGGTACACCGACCGTGCAGCCGGAACCGGCCACCACAGCGGCTTGATTTTTTCAAGTCTTGTGTTCTGAAGAGCGGGGCCTTAGGCCCCGTTTTTTATGGGAAATTCTGATGACACTCAAACCCGTGCCTCGTCCTTCGTTCAAGCACTGGCAAACTTCTCGTTTTGACTTGGACCTGACTCGGCCTTTGGTCATGGGCATTGTCAATGTCACGCCAGATTCCTTTTCCGACGGTGGCCTGCATGCCAAAACCAGTCAGGCGTTGCGCCACGCCGAGCAACTGCTGCGCGAGGGGGCAGACATTTTGGACATCGGGGCGGAGTCCACCCGCCCTGGCGCTGTGGTGGTTCCCCTGGAGCAAGAGTTGGCGCGGCTTGAGCCCTTGTTGCGCGAAATGGTCAATTGGCAAGTTCCCATTTCTGTGGACACTTACAAACCTGAGGTGATGCAAGCCTGCTTGGACTGGGGTGTTGACATCGTCAATGACATATGGGCTTTGCGTCAGCCGGGTGCCGAGCAAGTGGTGGCTTCCCACCCCAGGTGTGGCGTGTGTTTGATGCACATGCACCGCACTCCTCAAACCATGCAAGTTCAACCGATGACGGGAGATGTGTTGTATGAAGTGGATGCCTTTTTGCGTGGCCGCCTGAGCGCCTTGTTGGATTTGGGTGTGGCGGCTTCACGAGTGGTGTTGGACCCTGGCATTGGTTTTGGCAAAACCGTTGCGCAAAACTTTCAGCTTTTGGCCAGACAATCCGATTTACTGCACTTGGGATCTCCTTTGTTGGCCGGGTGGTCGCGCAAATCGGCTTTGGGTGCTGCATTGGCGCAAGACGGTCAAGTGCCTGAACCCTCGCAAAGACAAGTGGCCAGCGTCGCTGCCGCCTTGATGGCGGTGGAACGAGGAGCCTCTGTGGTGAGGGTCCATGATGTCAAGGACACGGTGGATGCGCTCAAAATCTGGCATTTTATGAATCAGCAACACGTTGTACTTTGAATCGTTGATTCAGCTTGTGTGTCAGTTTTGTTGATCTGTTGATTCGCTAAAATTCACACATTCATTGATAACAAAAAACGGAAACGTTCACATGGCACGACAATACTTTGGTACAGACGGTATTCGAGGCACGGTGGGCCAAAGACCTATCACGCCAGACTTCATCTTGCGTTTGGCGCACGCAGTGGGTCGGGTTCTGAAATTGCAAGAACATCACCCAACGGTATTGATTGGTAAAGACACGCGTATTTCTGGATACATGTTGGAAAGTGCACTGGAGTCCGGCTTCAACTCTGCGGGCGTAGATGTTGTGTTGTTAGGCCCGGTCCCCACACCTGCAGTGGCATACCTGACCCGTGCACAACGCGCCTCATTGGGGGTGGTCATCAGTGCCAGCCACAACCCGTTTGCAGACAACGGAATCAAGTTTTTCAGCGCGCAAGGTAAAAAATTGTCTGATGCTTGGGAAGAGGCTGTTGAAGCCACTTTGTCGGAAGACCCCGTTTGGGTCGACTCTGCCAACCTCGGTAAAACACGCCGATTGGACGATGCGGCCGGCCGTTACATCGAGTTTTGTAAGAGCACCTTTTCGAACGACTTGACCCTCAAGAGCCTCAAGATCGTGGTGGACGCTGCGCACGGTGCTGCTTATCAAATCGCCCCCAAGGTTTTTCATGAACTGGGTGCAGAAGTCATCGCCATCGGCTGCTCACCCGATGGCCTGAACATCAACAAGGATGTGGGTGCCACGCATCCGGCAGCATTGGTTCAGGCGGTCAAAGACCAACGTGCCGATTACGGCATTGCTTTGGATGGGGATGCTGATCGCCTGCAGGTGGTGGACTCAACCGGGCGCTTGTTCAATGGTGATGAACTCTTGTATTTGATGGTGGCCGATCGCTTGGCCCGCGACGAGGCTGTGCCTGGAGCTGTAGGCACCTTGATGACCAATTTGGCGGTCGAAGTCGCTCTGAAGCAGCGAGGCGTTCAGTTTGTGCGAGCCAAAGTGGGTGATCGTTATGTGCTTGAGGTCTTGCACGACAAAGGCTGGTTGCTGGGTGGTGAGGGCTCTGGCCATTTGTTGGCGTTGGACAAGCACACCACAGGCGATGGTCTGGTCAGCGCCTTGCAGGTGCTGCAAGCGTGTGTGGGCAGCGGCAAGACCATGTCTCAATTGCTCGAGGGCATCACCTTGTTTCCTCAAACCCTTATTAATGTGCGCTTGGCCCCCGGTTTTGATTGGCAAGGTCACCAGCCATTGTGGGATGCCACCCATGCGGTTGAGGCAGAGCTGGGCGATGCGGGTCGGGTCTTGATTCGCGCCAGTGGCACTGAACCCTTGGTGAGGGTCATGGTTGAGGCTCGGGATGCGCAGCAAGCGCTGGAATGCGCTGATCGGATTGCTGCGACTTTGCGCTGAATTCTTGGCGCTGATTCGGCCTGTCGTTTGAGGCGTGTCTAACGCCTCGTCAAAGTCTGTGGTTCAGTCTCAGTAAAACAGCCGATCAGGCTTGATTTCTTGCAAGATGGTGGTGGCGATTTCTTCGATGGACTTGGTTGTTGTAGAGAGCCAGCGAATGCCCGATCGTCGCATCATCGCCTCGGCCTCGGAGACTTCCATGCGGCAGTTTTCGATGCTCGCGTAACGTGAATTGGGTCGTCGTTCCGCGCGGATTTCAGCCAAACGGTCAGGGTGGATGCTCAAGCCGAAAATCTTTTTACGGTGAGGCACCAAATCCGGTGGCAATTGGCGGCGGTCAAAGTCTTCTGGAATCAAAGGGTAGTTGGCGGCTTTGAGACCGTGCTGCATGGCCAGGTACAAGCTGGTCGGGGTCTTCCCGCTGCGGCTCACGCCGACCAAAATCACTTCGGCCGACTCCAAGTCCCGGTTTGATTGACCATCGTCGTGCGCCAGTGAAAAGTTGATGGCTTCGATCCGGTCGTGGTATTCCTTGCTTTTGCTGACATCCGAGAAGCGACCCACTCGGTGGTGGGACTTGATGCCCAGTTCGGCCTCAAGTGGGTTCACAAAGGTGCCGAACATGTCGAGCAACATGCCTTGACAGTGCTCTTGCAAAACTTTGAGCACATCCATGTTCACCAAAGTCGTGAACACAATGGGTTTCTTCCCTTCGGTCTCGGCGGTGTGGTTGATTTGCCGAACAGCTTGGTGAGCCTTGTCGATGGTGTCAGTAAAGGGCAGACGTACATGCCGCGACTTCATGTCGAACTGGGCAAGAATGGCGTTGCCAAAAGTTTCGGCGGTGATCCCCGTGCCGTCAGAGACGAAAAATACAGTACGTTTTGGCATGCGTGTAATTTATTTCAATGGCTGAGGTCAACATGACCCCTAAAATCAATTGATTATCTATCGCGGTTGGCTCGGGGTTCCATCACAAGAACAAGCAAAACCCCGAACTGCTGCTGGAAACCCGGTTTTAACTTTGGAGCTTTAGCATGTCTGTCCTTTTCAACGAGACCGCAATGGTCGTCCCTTTTGAGTTGTTGCGCATGACCGACGTTGAGTCGGTCGGCGGCAAAAACGCCAGCTTGGGCGAGATGATTTCCCAACTGCCATCGGGTGTGCGTGTACCCACGGGCTTTGCCACCACCGCCCACGCTTTTCGCGAATTCTTGGCGTTTGGTGGTCTGACCGAGCGCATCAACGCTCGACTTGATGCTCTGGATACCGAAGATGTGCGTGCATTGGCCGCTACAGGTGCCGAAATCCGAGCCATGGTCGAAGCCCAACCTTTTCCGGCCGATTTGGAGCAAGCCATCCGCGAGGAGTTTGTTCGACTCCAGGGCAGCAATACCGAAGCCTCGTTTGCGGTGCGTTCTTCGGCAACGGCCGAAGATTTGCCAGACGCCTCTTTTGCAGGGCAACAAGAAACCTTCCTGAACGTGGTCGGCATCGAGGATGTGCTGCACAAAATGAAAGAGGTGTTCGCCTCGCTCTACAACGACCGCGCCATCAGTTACCGCGTGCACAAGGGTTTTGCTCACGTTGGTGTGGCCTTGTCGGCGGGCGTTCAGCGCATGGTGCGCTCTGATCTGGGCGCTGCAGGCGTCATGTTCACCATAGACACCGAGTCGGGTTTTGAAGATGTGGTGTTCATCACCGCCAGCTATGGCTTGGGCGAGACAGTGGTGCAGGGCGCAGTGAACCCTGACGAGTTTTATGTTCACAAACCCATGCTGGCTGCGGGCAAGCGCAGCGTGATCCGCCGCAACCTGGGCTCCAAGCTCATCGAGATGGTGTTTGCCACTCCTGAGGAAAAAGTTGCTTCTGGCAAGTTGGTGAAAACCACCGATGTGCCCACCGAACTGCGCAACCGCTACAGCCTGACCGACGACGAAGTCGAACAATTGGGCCGCTATGCCGTGGTGATTGAGCAGCACTATGGCCGACCCATGGACATCGAATGGGGCAAAGACGGCACTGACGGCCTGCTGTACATTTTGCAAGCAAGACCCGAGACCGTTAAAAGCCAGGCCAAGGGCACTTCTGAGCTTCGTTATAAGCTCAAAGGCAAAAGCGCCATTTTGGCCGAGGGCAGGGCGATTGGGCAAAAGATTGGTACGGGTCCGGTGCGCTTGGTCCACAACATCAGTGAAATGGACCAAGTTCAGCCTGGCGATGTGCTGGTGACCGACATGACTGACCCGAATTGGGAACCGGTGATGAAGCGCGCCAGCGCCATCGTGACCAACCGGGGCGGGCGCACCTGCCACGCAGCCATCATTGCCCGTGAATTGGGCATTCCGGCTGTGGTGGGCTGCGGCAACGCCACCGAACAACTGGTCGAAGGCACCTTGGTGACCGTGAGCTGCGCCGAGGGTGATACCGGCCACATTTACGATGGCTTGTTGGAGACAGAAATCAGCGAAATCCAGCGCGGTGTGTTGCCCGAGATCAAAACCAAGATCATGATGAACGTGGGCAACCCCCAATTGGCCTTTGACTTTGCCCAGCTGCCCAATGCCGGCGTGGGCTTGGCCCGTCTGGAGTTCATCATCAACAACAACATTGGCGTGCACCCCAAAGCCATCCTGGATTACCCCGCCATCGACGCTGACCTGAAAAAAGCCGTGGAATCGGTGGCCCGTGGTCACGCTTCCCCACGCGCTTTTTATGTGGACAAAGTCACCGAAGGCGTGGCCAGCATTGCTGCTGCTTTCTGGCCCAAGCCCGTTATCGTGCGCTTGTCCGACTTCAAGAGTAACGAATACCGCAAGCTCATTGGCGGCAGCCGCTACGAGCCGGAGGAAGAAAACCCCATGCTCGGTTTCCGGGGCGCAGCGCGTTACATCAGCGCTGACTTTGGTGAAGCATTTGCCATGGAATGCGAAGCCCTCAAGCGGGTGCGCGGCGAGATGGGTTTGACCAACGTGCAGATCATGGTGCCCTTTGTGCGCACCTTGGGGCAAGCAGAAAAGGTCACCCAGCTGCTGGCCAGTCAAGGCCTGCGCCGAGGTGAGGGGGACCTTAAAGTCATCATGATGTGCGAAGTTCCCAGCAACGCCATCCTGGCCGAGCGCTTTTTGGAGTTCTTCGACGGTTTCTCCATTGGCTCGAACGATCTGACGCAGCTGACTTTGGGTCTGGACCGCGATTCGGGCATGGAGTTGCTTGCTGCAGACTTTGACGAACGCGATCCGGCAGTGACAGCTTTGATCTCGCAAGCCATTAAAGCCTGCTTGGCTCAGGGCAAATACATCGGCATTTGCGGTCAAGGTCCATCGGACCACCCCGACTTTGCACATTGGTTGATGGACCAAGGTATCAGCTCGATCTCGTTGAATCCCGACACGGTGATCCAAACATGGACCAATTTGGGCAGCTAGTTTTGCCCTCTCACCATTAAATCAGGACAGGCTGATGAGCAATCCTTTGGAAGTCGCGATGACATCGGCTTATCGCTGGCGGCTCCACCGCAATGTCCTGATTTACACTGTTTTTTTGTTGGTTTTGATTGGTGCTTTGGCCTGGGCAGAGCATTTGGGTTTGTCACGCAACCTGATTGGCCCAATCTTTCTTTTTAGCACAGTCATGATTTATGCCTTGATTGGCATTGCTGGCAGAACCACCGATGAGGATGAGTACTATGTAGCCGGTCGCCGCATACCGGCCATGTACAACGGCATGGCCACTGCTGCAGACTGGATGAGTGCGGCCTCCTTCATCAGTCTTGCAGGAGCTCTGTACCTCCAGGGTTTTTCAGGAAGTGGGAACCAGCCGGGAGGGGTGGCCTATGTGATCGGATGGACGGGTGGCTTTTGTTTGGTGGCGCTTTTGATTGCGCCCAATTTGCGGGCCATGCGCTTGTACACCTTACCGGATTATTTTGACCAACGCTTTGGTGGACGTTGGCCTCGTGTCATTGCGGCATTGGCTTGTGTTTTGTGTTCATTCACCTATGTTGTGGCCCAAATTTATGGCATTGGACTGATTGCATCTCGCTTAACGGGGGTGCAATTCGAAATTGGTATTTTGCTAGGACTGGGCGGTGTTTTGTTGTGTTCCTTTTTGGGGGGCATGCGTGCCATCACTTGGACTCAAGTGGCGCAATACATCATGTTGCTCTTGGCCTTTTTGATCCCTGTGTCATGGTTGGCTTACAAGCAATTGGGTAACCCCGCAGCCCCTTTTGTGTATGGCTCCCAGTTATCCGCCATCGCCAGCATTGAGCAACGGTTGATGGATGACCCGGCAGAGCAAGAGGTTAGACACGAATACGCCCAGCGCGCCAAGATGTTTGCAGTTCGCTTGCAGGATGTGGATGCGGCCATGCAAAATTTGCGCTTCGAGCTGGAAGAAAAAATCCAAATTCTCAAAGCGCAAGGGGCAGATTTCTCGACCATTGCACAAGCACGCCGTGAGCTTTTGGCTGTGCCTCGCGATGCTTCTACCGCTCGCGAGCAATGGACACGCGCCATGCATGACAATTTGGAACGGTCGCGTCCCTTGGGAGGAATGCCACCACACGTTCAAGCCTACACAGGGGATCCTGACGGAGGACCCGCCCAGGAACGCTTGTTCAGTGAATCACGGTTTAATTTTTTGGCATTGATTTTTTGCCTGATGATCGGTACAGCAGGTTTGCCGCACCTTTTGACAAGGTTTTACACCTTGCCTTCGGTCGCTGAAACGAGAACCTCGGTGGCTTGGTCCTTGTTTTTCATTGCATTGATTTATCTGTGCGTGCCTGCCTTGGCTGTCCTGGTTAAATTTGAGGTGCTGAACAATTTGGTCGGGCAAAGTTTTTCTGATTTACCCAGTTGGATGGCTCAATGGGCCCGACTCGATCCCGCCTTGGTTTCTTTCTCGGATGTCAATGGTGATGGTTTGTTGCAGTTGGGCGAACTCAAGTTGGGGGCGGACATGATCATGTTGGCCACGCCCGAATTGGGTGGAATGCCATTTGTGGTGTCGGGTCTGGTTGCCGCAGGTGGCTTGGCAGCCGCCCTGTCAACCGCTGATGGTTTGCTCTTGACCATCAGCAATGCGCTGGCCCGTGACATGCGTCCGAGTGATCTCAATGCCCCCCAGTCATCTGAGGGTCGAGTCATCCTGTCCAAATTCGCCTTGCTTGCTGTAGCCATGGTCGCAGCCGTGGTCGCAGCCTTCAAGCCAGCAGAAATTTTGGCCTTGGTCTCTGCATCGTTTTCTTTGGCGGCCTCTGCTTTTTTCCCCAGTATGGTGATGGGCATGACATGGCCCCGAGTACATCGGGTGGCGGTCATTTTGGGGATGTTGTCTGGCTTGGGCCTGACCATGATTTACATGGTGTTCAATGCGCCAGGATTCCGGCACTTTTTTCAAATGGATCCTTTCTCGGGCCTGTGGTGGGGAATCCAGCCTATGTCTGCAGGCGTCTTTGGAGTTCCTTTGGGCTTTGTGGTGATCGCCATGAGCACTTGGGTGATTCCAAAGCGTTGGGTTGACCACGCGCCGCAGATTCAAGGGAATGCCGCTGAGGTCAGAGGTGCCTATCCGGGTTTGTGATTTCAGGCTATAATGTTTGGCTTTCCCTTGCCGCACCCCGACCAGACGCTGGGGGCGGCTTTTCCAACCTTTTTGGGTTAACCGCAAGGAGTCTCAATGCGTCATTACGAAATCATTTTGCTGATCCATCCCGATCAGTCCGAACAAGTTCCAGCCATGCTGGAGCGTTACAAAGGCATGATCGTTGCCGGCGGTGGTGCCATCCACCGTGTTGAAGACTGGGGCCGCCGTCAGTTGGCATACCAGATCAACAAACTGGGCAAAGCACACTACTTGTGCGTCAACATCGAAGCCGATCAGGCTGTCATGGCCGAACTCGAACACGCGTTCAAGTTCAACGACGCTGTTTTGCGTCACTTGACTGTGCTGAAGAAAAAAGCCGACGCAGGCCCTTCGTCCATGATGAAGCAAGTCGAGCGCGAAGAAGCCCGCAAGTCACAACAAGCCGAATTCGCCGCTTGACACGTGCCTGTTGAGGAGTGAACCGCACCGAACTGAATGCCTGTATTGCCGAGCAAGCCGCTTTGCGATACACCCCCGCTGGTTTGCCTGCTCTCGATTTGATTCTGGAGCACGCCTCTGAAATTGAAGAGGCTGGGCAAATGCGCAAAGTCCAGTTGAAACTTCGTGCCTTGGCCATTGGGTCATTGGCAGAAAGACTGGCCAAGCAAGCGGTAGGCAGTGTCTGGACGTTCAAAGGCTTTTTGGCCACCCCTCGACAAGGCAAAAGTGTCGTGTTGCACATTCAAGAGTTTCAGCAAGATTAATTTCAGGAGGCCCCATGGCCACGTTCAAAAAATTCAACAAAGACAAGCGCCCTAAGCGCAACACCCAGTCACTGCTGTTCAAGCGCAAGCGTTTCTGCCGCTTCACAGTCACTGGCGTCGAAGAAATCGACTACAAAGATGTCGACACATTGCGTGACTTCATCGCAGAAAACGGCAAGATCATCCCTGCACGCTTGACGGGCACCCGTGCCATTTTCCAGCGCCAGCTCAACACAGCCATCAAGCGTGCGCGCTTCTTGGCCATGTTGCCCTACACCGACCAGCACAAAGTCTAAGGAGTCCAACCATGCAAATCATTCTGCTCGAAAAGGTTGTGAACCTGGGTAATCTGGGCGATATCGTCAAAGTCAAAGACGGCTACGCTCGCAATTTCCTGATCCCACAAGGCCGTGCACGTCGCGCCACTGAAACCAACAAGGCCGAGTTCGAAGCTCGCCGTGTTGAACTCGAAAAAGCCGCTGCTGCCAAGTTGGCCGAAGCCCAAGCCCAAGGCGAAAAGCTGGCCGGTTTGGTGGTCAAGTTGTCGCAAAAAGCCGGTGTCGATGGCCGTTTGTTTGGTTCCGTGACCAACAACGACATTGCCGAGGCGCTGAACAAGCAAGGTTACAAACTGCTCAAATCGCAAATTCGCATGCCCATGGGCCCGATCAAAACGGTCAGCGAATCTTCGGTTGCTGTGGCCTTGCACACTGATGTGGTGGTTGATGTGACGGTGTCTGTGCTCGGCGAAACTGCCTGATCACTGCGTCGTTCTGAAAAAGCCGCCTGGCCTTGTGCTTGGCGGCTTTTTTGTTGGAGCATGGTACAAACTTACTTGATCTGTACGGGGTTCTTCACCGAATATTCTGAGTTTATCCACAGGTTTATGTTGGTCATTTGATTGTTTTCCCTTTTACCATGGCTATTTAAAGTCACTCCTCCATGTCCGCTGCATTGACCCTTCCATTGAACTCTTTTCCTGCTGATCTGTCCGTTGACAATCAAGTGGCCAAGCTTCGTGTGCCGCCTCATTCCATTGAGGCTGAATCAAGTGTTTTGGGTGGACTTTTGCTGGACAACACGGCATGGGATCGTGTGGGTGATTTGCTGGTTGACAATGACTTTTACCGTCACGAGCACAAATTGATTTACGCTGCAATTGGCGCACTGATCAATACCTCCAAACCTGCAGACGTGATTACGGTCAACGAACAGTTGCAGAATTTGGGCAAAGCCGAGGAAATGGGGGGCTTGGGTTACCTCAATTCTCTTGCCCAATATGTGCCCAGCGCCAGCAACATTCGCCGTTATGCGGAGATTGTTCGGGAGAGGTCCATCTTGCGCAAACTGGTGAGCGCGAGTGACGAGATCGCCACCAACGCATTCAACCCGCAAGGCAAAGCGATTGATCGCATCCTGGATGAAGCAGAGCAAAAAATCTTCAACATTGGTGAAGAAGGCTCTCGCATGAAGCAGGGTTTCCAGTCGATGGATACGCTTGTGGTGGAACTGCTCGACCGGGTGCAGGAGATGGCCAACAACCCCAATGAAGTCACCGGCGTACCCACAGGTTTTTATGACTTGGACCGCATGACCTCGGGTTTGCAGGCGGGGGACATGGTGGTTTTGGCCGCTCGTCCATCCATGGGTAAGACTGCATTTGCGATCAATATCGCTGAACATGTGGCCTTGAATGAAGGTTTGCCTGTGGCGGTTTTCTCGATGGAAATGGGGGCATCTCAATTGGCGGTGCGTGTGGTGGGGTCAATAGGTCGCATTGACCAAGGCCATCTGCGCACTGGCAAGCTGACCGACGATGAGTGGCCGCGTTTGACTGAAGCCATCGAAAAATTGCGGACAGTGTCTTTGCACATTGACGAAACACCAGGTTTGACGTCTTCTGAGTTGCGTGCCAATGCCCGCCGTTTGTCACGTCAATGCGGCAAGCTCGGCTTGATCGTGGTGGATTACTTGCAACTCATGAGTGGCTCCGGAGGTTCTGGCGGAGACAACCGAGCCACAGAATTGGGAGAAATTTCTCGTGGCCTGAAAATGTTAGCCAAGGAACTGCAATGCCCTGTGATTGCGTTGTCACAGCTCAACCGCAGTGTGGAACAGCGCACCGACAAGCGACCCATGATGAGCGACTTGCGTGAGTCGGGTGCCATCGAGCAGGATGCGGACATCATCATGTTCATTTACCGCGACGATTATTACAACAAGGACTCTAAAGACCCTGGGGTGGCAGAAATCATCATTGGCAAGCAGCGTAATGGCCCTACAGGCACGGTCCGGTTGACCTTCCTGAAAAATCTGACACGCTTTGAAAGCCTGGCGTCGGGTCTCAGTGACGATTACTGAGACTCTACCTAGGCCAAGCCTGTGATCGCTTAGAGCGCGTCACTGGCAAAGTCGGCCAAGCGCGAACGCTCACCTCGGGCCAAGGTGATATGGCCCCCATGAGCCCAACCCTTGAAACGGTCTACCGCGTAAGTCAATCCTGAGGAGCCTTCCGTCAAATAAGGCGTGTCGATCTGAGCCAGATTACCCATGCAAATGATTTTGGTACCGGGGCCTGCGCGGGTGATCAGGGTTTTCATTTGCTTGGGAGTCAGGTTTTGTGCCTCATCAATGATCACGTATTTGTTCATGAAGGTCCGTCCGCGCATGAAGTTCATGCTTTTGATCTTGATGCGGCTTTTGATGAGTTCATTGGTGGCAGCGCGTCCCCATTCGCCAGAATTGCCACCGTCACCTTTGGCTAAAAACTCCAAGTTGTCGTCAAGTGCACCCATCCAAGGACCCATTTTTTCTTCTTCGGTGCCAGGCAAAAATCCGATGTCTTCACCCACACTCACGGTGGCTCGGGTCATGATGATTTCGGTGTAGCGGCGGTCGTCCAAGACCTGCGTCAGCCCTGCGGCCAGGGCCATCAGGGTTTTACCCGTTCCAGCCGTACCCGCCAGGGTCACAAAATCAATGTCAGGATCTGTGAGCAAGTTGACAGCGAAATTCTGTTCGCGGTTGCGAGCAGTCACCCCCCAAACGGCATTTTTTTGGTGTCCAAAGTCTTTAAGGGTACGCAAAACAGCAGTTTTTCCTCGTATTTCAGTCACCCGGGCAAAGAGGCTGGGCTCACCGGGTGCCTCGTAATAGACGAATTGGTTGATGAACAGGTTGGGCACTATGGGACCTGAAATTCGGTAAAAGGTGTGTGTGCCTTGTTGCCAACTTTCTACCGTTTTGCCATTTTTAACCCAGAAATCGGCTGGTAAAGCCAAAGAACCTGGGTAAAGCAAATCACCATCTTCTAAAGTTTTATCGTTTTGGTAGTCTTCGGCATGCAGCCCCAAGGCACGTGCTTTGACGCGCATGTTGATGTCCTTGGACACCAACACGACTTCACGTGGTGCATGCATTTGCCCCAATGCTTTGACCACGCCCAGAATTTGGTTATCGGCCTTGCCTTGGGGCAAAGCCAGTGGCAGGCTCAAGTCCAGGGATTGGGTTTGAAAAAACAACTGACCTGTGGCATCCGTGTGGCCTGTGGCATTCAAGGCAGAGCCTTTGCTCAAGTCCTCACCTTGACCTGAGGCCAAGGCGTCCAGCGAGCGGCTGGCTTGACGTGCATTGCGTGCCACCTCGGTCATGCCTTTTTTGTGCCCATCGAGTTCTTCCAGAACGATCATGGGCAAAAAGACATCGTGCTCTTCAAAACGAAACAGACTCATGGGGTCATGCATGAGCACGTTGGTGTCCAGCACAAACAATTTGCTTGGACCTGTCTTGCGTTTAGCGCGAGCAGCAGCAGCCGGGACAGGCCGTGTCTTGCCGGCTTGTGCTGCAGCCTTGGCCAGTTCAAGCGTTGGGTCGGACGGGGTGACAACGGCACTTGACTTTCGTGGACTGGCGCTTTTTTTAGTCGTAGAAGCTGCCGTTGGGGAGGTCGCAAGCTTTTGACCAGTTGCAACGGCCTGAATGCTGGGAGCAGCTTGGGGCGTTGCAGCCAATGGGGCTTTGGTCTCGATTTGAATCATGGCAGAGCCAGGGCTGTTATCGTCGCCAGCAGCCGTGGTGAACGCTGTGTGGGTCAAGCGGCTGGCGCGTTGTGTGGGGGCGGGTGGCAGTGGCATGTGCATTGACCTCATCAGGTGGAAAACGGACAACAAAATAAAAAGCCGCCAGGAAATCCGGGCGGCTTTTCAATCGGGTAACAAGGGGCTGAATTCCAGCTTCATAGATTCATTATGCACGAGCCTTATGTCACTGAACGCAGAATGTTTCAGGCGACAACAACCGCTTTTTTCAAATCTTTGACCGCTTGCAACACTTCTTCAACGTGGCCAGGAACTTTGAGGCCACGCCATTCCTGTTTCAAGGTGCCATCTGGCCCGATCAAGAAGGTACTACGTTCAATACCTTTGACTTTTTTGCCATACATGATTTTATTTTTGACAACGCCGAACATATGACACATTTTTTCTTCCGTGTCTGCGATCAACTCAAAGGGTAGTTCCAGCTTGGATTTGAAATCGTCATGAGACTTCATGTTGTCTCGGGAAACACCCAAAACCAATGCGCCTGCTTTAACGAAATCCTTGTATTTGTCTCGAAATTGCATGGCTTCGGTGGTGCATCCGGGGGTATTGTCTTTGGGGTAAAAAAACAAAACAACGGTTTGACCGAGGTGAGAAATGTTCGAAACTTTCAAGCCGGAAGTGGCGTTGGCTTCAAATTCAGGGAGGAGTTTGTTCAGAACGATCGCCATAAAACTTTGATCTCGCTTGACTGGTTGAGCGATGTGCACCTGGGTCGGTTGCAGCTTCGCTAAAGGCTTGAAGCCTCGACAACTACATATTTTACTCTGAACAATTACCTTTATTTGTCAGTCTTCTCAGTCCTCAAGGGTCTTCAGAAAAATGAGTAGTTTAGGACTCCAGCAAAAGAAGCGCCACCACCTTGCGGCCTTCACTGGCCAATATGTTGTACGTGCGGCAAGCGGCAGCTGTGTCCATGGTCTCTAGGCCAATGCCTTGTTTCATGAGGGGTGCATGCCATGCAGCTTGCGGGAAACGCAGTCGCTGACCACTGCCAAAGATGACCAACTCGGCACCGCTTCGGGTCAGCCATTCAAAATCCTGCACCTTCAAATCCTCAAACCGTCCGACCGACCAAGCTTCAGGGCTTGCGTCCGGAAAACTGCTGACGCACAGGGAGTGGTTGAACTTTTGTCCATTGACTTCAAGCCACCCGGGTCCGTAAGCGTTGATGGTGAGGCTGTTGGATTTGTCCGGTTGTAGTTTCATGCAGTTGCTGTCGAGGTTCAGAGGCAATTGCCTCAAAGAATGGAGTGGTTGCTCAGGAACTTATGCGTCGGAGCGGTCTTGAAATGTGGTCAAATTATAGGTTTTCCCTTACCCACACTGCCTTTGGAGGCACTTTGAAGACCATTCAGAAATCTGCCAAGCTCGCCAACGTTTGTTATGACATTCGCGGCCCCATCATGGACCGAGCGCGTCAGATGGAAGAGGACGGCCACAAAATCATCAAATTGAACATCGGCAATCTGGCGGTTTTTGGCTTCGATGCCCCCGAGGAAATTCAGCAGGACATGATCCGCAATCTGCCCAATTCGGCGGGCTATTCGGACAGCAAAGGCATTTTTGCCGCACGCAAAGCCGTGATGCACGAGACTCAAAAGCAGGGCATTTTGGGCGTCACGCTGGACGACATCTACCTGGGCAACGGGGCCAGCGAGTTGATTGTCATGGCCACCAACGGCTTGCTGGATGATGGCGACGAGTTGCTCTTGCCCTCGCCCGATTACCCGCTGTGGACGGCGGCGGCCAGTTTGTCGGGCGGTAAGCCCGTTCATTACCGATGTGACGAAGCCAATGGCTGGATGCCTGATTTGAACGACATCCGTGCCAAAGTGACGCCGCGCACCAAGGGCATTGTGGTCATCAACCCCAACAACCCCACGGGCGCCTTGTATGCCGATGAGTTGCTCAAGGGCATCGTGGCGATTGCGCGTGAGCATGGATTGGTGATCTTTGCCGACGAGGTGTATGACAAGGTCCTGTACGACGGCGTCAAACACACACCCCTTGCCAGTTTGTCTCAAGACGTGGTGACCCTCACTTTCAACTCCTTGTCCAAAAGCTACCGCTCCTGCGGTTACCGAGCGGGCTGGATGGTGATTTCGGGCGACAAAAAAAGAGCCCGCGATTACATCGAGGGTCTGAACATGCTGTCCAATATGCGTTTGTGCGCCAACGTGCCGGGTCAGTGGGCCATCCAGACGGCTTTGGGTGGACACCAAAGCATCAACGAGCTGGTGGGCGAGGGCGGTCGCCTGCGCAAGCAGCGCGATTTGGCGCACCAGTTGATCACGGCGATTCCGGGTGTCAGTTGCGTCAAACCCTTTGCGGCTTTGTACATGTTCCCCAAGTTGGACCCTAAAATTTACCCAGTGCAAGATGACCAGGATTTCTTTTTGCAATTGCTCGAAGAAACCAAGGTCATGTTGGTGCAGGGTACGGGTTTTAACTGGCCCGATGCCGACCACTTCCGCATCGTGTTTTTGCCCCATGAAGACGACTTGCGCGAGGCCATTGGCCGCGTCGCCCGATTTTTGGATGGTGCACGCCAACGGTTTGGCACCGAAGCCTTGGTGGCCTGAATTCAATCCTTGCCCGAGTCTTTCGGGCGCAATGCAGTAAAGAAGATAAGAATGAAACCGATCAAAGTGGGCCTGTTGGGCATGGGCACTGTAGGCAGTGGTACTTTTAATGTGCTCCTGCGCAACCAAGAAGAAATCCAGCGCCGTGCAGGCCGTGGCATTGAAATCACCATGGTGGCCGATTTGGACGTGGCACGAGCCCAAGCCTTGGTGGGTGAGGGCGTTCAGGTGGTGGGCGACGCCCGCGCGGTGATTGCCAACCCCGAGATCGACATCGTCATTGAGTTGATTGGTGGTTACGGCATTGCCAAAGCGCTGGTGATGGAAGCCATTGCCGCAGGCAAGCATGTGGTGACCGCCAACAAGGCCTTGCTCGCTGTGCACGGCACTGAAATTTTTGCAGCGGCCCAAGCCAAAGGTGTGATGGTGGCCTTTGAGGCCGCTGTGGCAGGTGGTATTCCGATCATCAAGGCGCTGCGCGAAGGCCTGACGGCCAACAGCATCCAATGGGTGGCGGGCATCATCAACGGCACGACCAACTTCATCCTTTCCGAGATGCGCGACAAGGGGCTGGATTTTGGTGTGGTGCTCCAGGAAGCCCAGCGATTGGGTTATGCCGAAGCCGACCCGACCTTTGACATCGAAGGCGTGGACGCGGCCCACAAAGTGACCTTGATGAGCGCGATTGCCTTCGGCATTCCGGTGCAGTTTGACAAGGCCTATGTCGAAGGCATCACCAAGTTGGGCGCGGCCGACATCAAGTACGCCGAGCAACTGGGCTACCGCATCAAGCTTTTGGGCATCACCAAGCGCACCGCTCAGGGCATCGAATTGCGCGTGCACCCCAGCCTGGTGCCAACCCAGCGATTGATTGCCAACGTTGAGGGCGCCATGAACGCCGTGATGGTGCAAGGCGATGCCGTGGGCACCACCTTGTATTACGGCAAAGGCGCGGGTTCCGAGCCCACCGCCAGCGCGGTGATTGCTGATTTGGTGGACATCACCCGCTTGCACACGGCCGATCCGCTCAACCGCGTGCCGCATTTGGCCTTCCAGCCCGGTTCTATGAGCAACTTGTCGGTGCTGCCCATGTCCGAAGTGGTGACCAGCTATTACCTGCGTTTGCGCGTGGCCGACCAGGCGGGTGTGCTGGCCAAATTGACCGGTTTGCTGGCCCAGGCTGACATCAGCATTGATGCGGTCTTGCAGCGCGAGGCCGATCAGGTCAGCCAAGCCGGTGAAAACCAAACCGACGTGATCATCTTGACCCACGACACGCGTGAAGGCACCTTGAACGATGTGCTGGCCCAGATGCAAGCCCTGCCGACCGTGATGGCGCCCATCGTGCGCATTCGCAAGGAAGAGTTGAACTGATGCGTTACCTGTCGACCCGCGGTCATGCCGGCCGCCTTCAATTTTGTGACATCCTGCTCGAGGGCTTGGCACCCGACGGCGGCTTGTACCTGCCCGAAAGCTATCCTCAGCTGGATGCCGTCAGGCTTCAGGCGCTGCGTCAGGTCTGGCAAACCCGTGGCTATGCGGCCTTGGCGTTTGAAGTGCTGTCGCTTTACATCGACGACATTCCGGCCGCTGACCTGAAAGCTCTGTGCGAGAAAACCTACACCGAAGCGGTGTTTGGTACGCCGCAGATCGTCCCGCTCAAGCCCTTGCAGGCTGCAGGCGCGGCCAAGCCGGATATGTATTTGGAAGCCTTGTCCAATGGCCCCACCTTGGCCTTCAAGGACATGGCCATGCAACTGCTGGGCAACTTGTTTGAATACGAGTTGGCTCGCAGAGGGGAGACCTTGAACATTTTGGGAGCGACATCTGGCGACACCGGCAGCGCGGCCGAATACGCCATGCGCGGCAAGGCCGGTGTGCGTGTGTTCATGACCAGCCCCAATGGCCGCATGAGCCCCTTCCAACAGGCCCAGATGTTCAGCTTGCTCGACGAGAACATCCATAACATCGCCATCGAAGGCGTTTTCGACGATTGCCAGGACATCGTCAAGGCCGTCTCCAACGATCTGGATTTCAAGCGCCAATACAAAATCGGCACGGTGAACTCCATCAACTGGGCGCGTTTGTTGGCCCAGGTGGTGTATTATTTTGCTGGTTACTTTCAGGCCACGCAGACCAACGACCAAAAGGTCAGTTTCACGGTGCCCAGTGGCAACTTTGGCAATGTGTGTGCAGGCCATGTGGCCCGCATGATGGGTTTGCCCATTGACCGCTTGGTCGTGGCCACCAACGAAAACGATGTGCTTGACGAGTTTTTCCGCACCGGCATTTACCGCGTGCGCGGCACGGCCGACACACACGAGACCTCCAGCCCCTCCATGGACATTTCCAAAGCCAGCAACTTTGAGCGCTTTGTGTTTGACCTGCTGGAGCGCGACGGCGCCAAAACCAAGGCTATTTTTGGCGAAAGTTTGAGCCGACAAGGATTTTTTGACCTGTCTGGCGATGCGCGTTTTTCCAAGGCTGCCACAGTGTACGGTTTTGACAGCGGCCGCAGCACCCATGCTGACCGTCTGAAGACGCTCCAGCAGGTGTTTTCGCAATACGGCGTCATGATCGACACCCACACCGCCGACGGCGTGAAGGTGGCCAAAGAGCATCTGAACCCCTTGGTGCCCATGATCGTGCTGGAAACGGCCTTGCCCATCAAGTTTGCCGCCACCATCGTGGAAGCTTTGGGCCGCCAGCCTGAGCGTCCGCCACAGTTCGAAGGCATCGAAGCGCTGCCCAAGCGTGTGCAGCTCATGCCTGCAGATGTGAACCTGATCAAGGCGTACATCACCCAACACTGCGACTGAAATCCATGAGCACTGCCCCACGCGCCCCGTTGATGTCACTCGATGATGCTTTGCAAGCCTTGATGGCGCACATCACGCCCTTGTCCGCAGTGGAGTCCGTGGCCACGCTGGACGCTGACGGGCGCATCCTGGCCCAAGACCTCGTGTCAGCCTTACAAGTGCCCGCTTTTGACAATTCATCCATGGACGGCTATGCCGTGCGCTGTGCCGATGTCCAGCACATGGGCAGCGAGTTAACCGTGACACAGCGCATTGCCGCAGGCCACTTTGGCGATGCTTTGCTGCCCGGTCAAACGGCGCGTATTTTCACGGGTGCGCCAGTCCCGCCTGGGGCCGATGCCATCGTGATGCAAGAGCAAGTCGAGCCCGTGTCTGGGCAAGACAGCCAACGTGTGCGGTTTTTGACCACAGCCCAAGTTGGGCAGTGGATTCGCCGCAGTGGCGAAGATGTGGGTGCAGGCGATACCGTCCTGCGGCGTGGCCAGAAGTTGGGTCCGGCCGAATTGGGTTTGGCCGCCAGTCTGGGTCTGGCCCATGTGAATGTCGTGGCCCGGCCCAAAGTGGCCTTGTTTTCAACAGGTGACGAGTTGGTCATGCCCGGCGATGTGGCTCCTGCAGACATGCCGCCCGGGGCCATTTACAACTCGAACCGTTTTTTTCTTCGGGCTTTGCTGCATCGTTTGGGCTGTGAGGTGAGCGATTTGGGCATCGTGCCCGATCGCCGCGAAGCCACGGTGGCGGCGCTTAAAACGGCTGCGGATCACCACGACCTGATCCTCACCAGTGGTGGCGTGTCGGTGGGTGAGGAAGACCACGTCAAACCAGCGGTGCAATCTTTGGGTGAGTTGGCACTTTGGCAAATTGCCATGAAGCCCGGCAAGCCCTTTGCCTATGGCCATGTTCGCCGTGAGACGGCCTCTGGCGCTGCACATTTTGTGGGCTTGCCCGGCAATCCTGTTTCGAGCTTCGTGACCTTCTTGCTCTTGGTCAAGCCCTTGATTTTGGCCTTGCAAGGCGCGGCGTCGAAACCGCCCGTGCCCTATCGCTTACCTGCCCACTTTGAGTTGACCAAAGCAGACAAGCGGCGCGAATTTTTGCGCGTGCGTCGCAACAAACAAGGGGGACTGGATTTGTTCCCCAATCAAAGCTCCGGCGTTTTGACCTCCGTTGTTTGGGGGGATGGCGTGGTCGATAACCCGGCTGGCCACACCATTGCCCGCGGCGACTTGCTTGATTTTTGGTCCTTTTCAGAATGGCTGTCATGAAAATCCAGCTGCGTTATTTTGCTTCGCTGCGTGAAACCATTGGGGTGGGCAGCGAAGCATTGGAGACTTCGGCCGCTGATGTGGGCAGTTTGCGCCTGGCGCTCATTGCCCGCGGTGGCGTGCATGCCCAATGCCTGGCCATAGGGTTGCCCGTGCGAGTGGCCGTCAACCAAACCATGGCCAGCGACGCTACGCCACTGACGGCTGATTGCGAAGTGGCGTTTTTTCCACCCGTGACGGGGGGCTGATCACATGCTGACGTCCCAAGTGACCATTCAGACCGAAGACTTTGATCTGTCGCGAGAAATCACCGCCCTGCGTGCACAAGACTTGCGTGTAGGCGCTGTGTGCAGTTTTGTGGGCACCGTGCGCGACACCCGTGCACTCACAGGACAAGCCGCCGACGAGGTTCAGGCCATGGAGCTGGAGCATTACCCCGGCATGACCGAAAAATCGATCGAGGCCATGATCGAGCAAGCCCACCAGCGCTTTGATTTTTATGCGGCCCGCGTGGTGCACCGTGTGGGTCTTTTGTTGCCTGCCGACCAAATTGTGTTGGTGGCGGTGACCTCGGCGCACCGTGGTGAGAGTTTCAAGGCCTGCGAGTTTTTGATGGATTACCTCAAAACACAAGCGCCATTTTGGAAAAAAGAGCAAACCCCGCAAGGGGCACAGTGGGTGGATGCGCGTGTGTCGGACGATGCCGCCTTGGCCCGTTGGGGCATCAGCGCAGTCAACGCCTGAGCCAAGCGCCTTCAGTGGCTGTAGCGGGGTGTTGAGGGCGACAGCATGACTTCGGTCTCGGCAGTTTTAACCCCCGCAGAAAACCCCCACTGGGCCTTGTCTGCGGCCTGCTGAATCAAGTGAACCATGCCGTGCACCAAGCTCACCTGAAGTCGTAACTGACAAGAACGCACTTGCTGCGGGTCGGTTTTGTCTTCGAAGCTGATTTCCATCCCGCCTTTTGCCAAAATGCTCAAGTGCGCGTCGGTGATCAGCATGGGCTCACTGCCCAAGGGCAATTGTGTGGCCAGGGACTCAAATGGGGTTGAAAAATCGGCTTTTTGTAAAAAGGCATCCCGTTTCAGCTCGGTCAGGATTTGCTGTGAGGCTGAGTCTGTTGCCGCAACACCAGGCTGTGCAGCCTCCAGTCTGGCAGCCGATTGTTCAATGGCGGGCATGAACCTTTGGGTCATGCGGCGCGTGAGCCAAAACCTGAATTCCTGACTGTCCTGGGTGTTCAGTCGCAACAACAGACGGTCTTGTCGCTCGTCGTGGAGAACGGAAAGTTGATGAATGTTCATACTTTTGATTCTAGACAAAGTGCGGTGCCCAGTCGGTCTTGAAAATGTAACTTTCAGCACAAGCTGAATGGCATTGGAGAACCACACATGCGTACCGACAAACTCACGACCAAATTTCAAGAGGCTCTGTCCGACGCCCAGTCGCTGGCCTTGGGAAAAGACCACGCCTACATCGAAGCCGTGCACGTCCTGTCCACCATGCTCAGACAAGACGATGGCCCCAAAGCCATTTTGTTGCGAGCTGGCGTGCAGGTGCCCGCGCTGTTGCAAGCCTCTGATGCGGCCATTGCACGCCTGCCGCAGGTCACAGGCCAAGACCAAGTGCAAGTCGGGCCAGAGTTGGTCAAGCTGCTCCAAGCTTCTGAAAAAGAATCGATCAAGCGGGGTGATGCCTTCATCGCGGGTGAATTGTTTTTATTGGCACTGACAGAGAGCAAATCCGAGGCCGGTCGTCTGGCCAAAGAGCACGGGCTCAACCGCAAGAGTTTGGAAAGCGCCATTGCCGCCGTTCGCGGTGGGCAAAGCGTGGGCAGTGCCGACGCCGAGGGACAACGAGAGGCGCTCAAGAAATACTGCATCGACCTGACCGAGCGTGCCCGCATCGGCAAGCTCGACCCGGTCATTGGCCGTGACGACGAGATCCGCCGTGCCATTCAGGTTTTGCAGCGGCGCACCAAAAACAACCCTGTTTTGATTGGCGAGCCCGGTGTTGGCAAAACGGCCATTGTCGAGGGCTTGGCTCAGCGCATTGTGGCCGGAGAAGTGCCCGAGTCACTCAAAGGCAAACGCGTGCTTTCGCTCGACATGGCCGCCTTGCTGGCCGGTGCCAAATTTCGGGGCGAGTTTGAGGAGCGCCTTAAAACCGTGCTCAGCGAGTTGGCCAAAGATGAAGGCCAAACCATTGTGTTCATTGACGAGCTGCACACCATGGTGGGTGCGGGCAAAGCCGAAGGCGCGATGGACGCTGGCAACATGCTCAAGCCCGCTCTGGCACGGGGGGAACTCCATTGTGTGGGCGCAACCACCTTGGACGAGTACCGCAAATACATCGAAAAAGATGCCGCCTTGGAGCGCCGTTTCCAGAAAATTCTGGTCAACGAACCCACAGTGGAGGCCACCATTGCCATTTTGCGCGGCTTGCAAGAGAAGTACGAAATTCACCACGGTGTGGACATCACCGACCCGGCCATTGTGGCGGCGGCCGAGCTGAGCCACCGCTACATCACCGATCGCTTTTTGCCCGACAAGGCCATTGACTTGATCGACGAGGCAGCAGCCAAAATCAAAATCGAGATCGACTCCAAGCCCGAAGTCATGGACAAGCTCGACCGCCGCTTGATTCAATTGCAAATTGAGCGGGAGGCCGTGCGCCGGGAAAACGACGAGGCTTCACAAAAACGCTTTGCCTTGATTGAAGAAGAAATCGTCAAACTGAAAAAGGAATCGGCCGATTTGGAAGAAATCTGGCGCGCCGAAAAATCACAGGCCCAAGGTGGGCAACAGGTGCGCGAAGAAATCGACCACATCAAACAACAGATTGAAGAGCTGACCCGCCGAGGCGACTTCAACAAAGTGGCCGAGCTGCAATATGGCAAGCTGCCTGCACTGGAAAAAACACTGAAAGAAGTGCAAGCCAAAGAAGCCGCTCCTGGTGACAAACCCAGCCACCGTTTGTTGCGCACGCAAGTGGGGGCCGAAGAAATCGCCGAGGTCGTCTCGCGCGCCACGGGCATACCCGTTGCCAAAATGATGCAAGGTGAGCGAGAAAAACTGCTGCAAATGGAGGCCAAGCTGCACCAGCGCGTGGTGGGTCAAGACGAGGCCATTGCCGCTGTGTCCAACGCCATTCGGCGCTCGCGCTCTGGTTTGTCCGACCCCAATCGCCCCACTGGCTCATTTCTTTTCCTTGGACCGACAGGCGTGGGCAAAACAGAGTTGTGCAAAGCACTGGCCGGGTTTTTGTTTGACAGCGAAGACCACCTGATTCGCATGGACATGAGCGAATTCATGGAGAAGCACTCGGTTGCACGGTTGATTGGCGCGCCGCCGGGTTACGTGGGCTACGAGGAGGGCGGTTACCTGACCGAGGCCGTGCGCCGCAAGCCCTACAGCGTGCTGCTGCTCGACGAGGTCGAAAAAGCCCATCCGGATGTCTTCAACGTCTTGCTGCAAGTGCTCGACGATGGTCGCCTGACCGATGGCCAAGGCCGCACCGTGGACTTCAAAAACACCGTGATCGTGATGACCTCCAACTTGGGCTCACACCTCATTCAGTCCATGGTGGGTCAGCCTGCCGAAGACATCAAGGATGCGGTGTGGGACGAACTCAAAGTCCACTTCAGGCCCGAGTTTCTCAACCGCATTGACGAAACCGTGGTTTTTCACGGCCTGGATGCACAACACATCGCCGCCATTGCCCAAATCCAGTTGCAGGTATTGCAGATCCGCCTGGCCCGCATGGACCTGACCTTGAAGGTCAGTGCGGCTGCCTTGTCTGAACTGGCCAAGGTCGGTTTTGACCCGGTCTATGGTGCACGCCCCCTGAAAAGGGCCATTCAGCAGCGCCTCGAAAATCCCCTCTCCAAACTGTTGCTTGAAGGCCGTTTTCCACCCAAATGCACGATCGAAGTGTCGGTGGACCCGGTGCAACATCCCGGATTGTTCGAATTTAAAGTGGTGGAGTGGTTGACCGAGGCCTGATGGCCTGACTTGGGGCGGTGCCATGCGGTCCCAAGTTTGTGGAGTCATGCAAACACCGTTCAAACGATTCGCTAAACTGCCCACACGCAGCGAGCGCACTGCAGGGTGTCCTGATCAGTCCGCACGCTGCACCTGAATGGCCTGTTATGCAATCGGTGGTGCTCAGTGATGACGCTCAACGTCCTTGGCGCGAGGATGCCCGTGTGATGGGGCTGGTGGGCGTTGCCCATGCCAGTTCCCACTTTTCCCATTTGCTTTTGCCGCTGATGTTTCCCGTCTTGGTGCAGGAGTTTGGATGGCGTTATGCCGAGTTGGGCATGCTGAGCTCTTTGTTTTTTGTCATATCCGGTCTGGGTCAGGCCGGGGCTGGTTTTGTGGTCGACCGATGGGGCGCAAGACCTGTGTTGATGACCTCCATCATCCTTTATATATTGGCTTGCCTGCAGGCCTATGCGGCGCAAAGTTACGCCGGGCTCATGGTGGTGGCCGTGTTGGCTGGTTTGGGCAACGCACCGTTTCATCCAGTCAATTTCACGATCTTGAACCAAAGGGTGTCGACGCACCGCTTGGGCTATGCCTTCAGTGTCCATGGCGTATCAGGCAATCTGGGCTGGGCCCTGGCCCCCGTGTTTTTCAGTGTGTGCGCAGCTTGGTGGGGTTGGCGACATGCCTTTTTGGCGGCGTCAGGCCTGTATGTGCTGATTCTGGTGTTGTTGGTCATCAACCGCCAATACCTGGTCACCACCCCTGCACCCAGAGCGGCGACGCCTGGATTGGGCGCGGACTCTGAACATGCGCTGGCCATTTTGCGCATGCCTGTGGTTTGGTGGTGTTTTTTCTTTTTCCTGCTGTCCACGGTGACCTTGGCTGTGGTGCAAAACTTTGCGGTTCCCATCCTCAACACTTTGCACGGCATCAGCCTAGAGAAGGCTTCCATGACCTTGACGGCCTACATGCTGTTGGGGGCCGTGGGCATTTTGATTGGCGGCTTCCTGGCCGCACGCTTTGCGCAGGTGACTGACCGAGTGGTGGCCCTGTGCATGGCTGCCGCGGCTTTGTTGATGGCCCTTTGTGCCAGCGGATGGCTTGGACCGCAAGCCACTTTGTGGCTCTTGGCCTTGACCGGATTCGCCGTGGGCATCGGCGGTCCAAGCCGGGACTTGATGATCAAGAAAGGCACACCCAAAGAAGCCACAGGGCGTGTTTATGGGCTGGTTTATTCCGGTCTGGATGTGGGCTTTGCGCTGTCCCCTCTTGTTTTTGGGGTCTTCATGGACCAAGGCTGGTACACCGCCACCTTGTTGGGTGCCGCTGTGGTGTTGTTCATCAGTGCAGGGGTAGCACTGGGCGTGGGGCAGCGTTCTGCAAAGACTTGAAACATTACAGGCGTGACACCGGGCCTTGAAGGCATTGGGCAAAATGGCGCACATGAAAACCAAAATTGCTGGCCACTTGCTTGTTGAATGCCTTCTGGCCCAAGGCGTTACCCATGCGTTCGGTGTTCCGGGTGAAAGTTACCTGGCTGCGCTGGACGGCTTTCACTTGCACCGAGAGCAGATCAAATTTGTCATTTGCCGCCAAGAGGGCGGAGCCGCCTTCATGGCCGAAGCGCAGGGCAAGCTCACTGGGCGTCCTGGCATTTGTTTTGTCACTCGGGGGCCTGGTGCGACCAATGCTTCGATTGGTGTGCACACGGCCTTTCAGGATTCCACACCCATGGTGCTTTTTGTGGGGGATGTGGCCAGCGATACGCGTGACCGCGAAGCGTTCCAGGAAATGGACTACACCCACTTTTTTGGCCCTTCCACCAAAGGCATGGCCAAGCGGGTGGAGCGGGTCGATGACCCCGAGCGCTTGCCTGAATACGTGGCCCGCGCCTTTGCCACCGCCATGAACGGTCGACCAGGCCCCGTTGTGCTGGTGTTGCCCGAGGACATGTTGACCCAAGCCGTCAAGTCACAAGCCCTGGCACGGGTCGAGCCCGTGCAATCTTGGTGTGACCCGGGCGCTTTGCGCACCCTGCGCGACATGTTGCTGGCTTCAACCCGGCCCTTGGTCATTGCAGGTGGCGGTGGCTGGACACCACAAGCCGCGCAGGCCCTGCAACGCTTTGCAGAGAACTGGCAACTCCCCGTGACCAATGCGTTTCGATTCCAGGACACCTTTGACAACCACCACCCGCAATACGCAGGCGACGTGGGCATCGGCATTTCCCCCGCACTGGCCGCCCGGGTGCGCGATGCTGATTTGATCATCGCCATTGGCCCGCGCTTGGGTGAAATGACCACGGGGGGCTACACCTTGCTCAAAGCCCCCAAAACACATCAAAAACTGGTGCACATCCACGCCAGCGCCGAGGAGCTCAACCGCGTCTACCAAGCCGACTTGGCGATTCATTCCACCATGAACGCTGCCGCCCGAGGCCTGGAGGTGTTGACCGCGCCCAACGATGTGGCTTGGTCTGACTGGACCCGTTTGGCCCACGACGGTTACCTGGACAACCTGCAACCCCAAATTTTGCCGGGCGACATTGACATGCCAGCCATTGTGGCCACGCTGCAAAAACACCTGCCTGCCGATGCGGTGTTGACCAATGGCGCTGGCAATTTCGCCAGTTGGATGCATCGCTTTTACAAGCACCACGGCCTTGTCAAAGGGCACAAAACACAATTGGCCCCCACAGTCGGGGCCATGGGTTATGGCGTGCCGGCGGGCATTGCAGCCAATTTGCTGACGGGGCGTTTGGCATTCACCATTGCTGGAGATGGTGACTTTCTCATGAATGGTCAGGAGCTGGCCACAGCTGTGCAGCACGGTGGAAAAAGCATCATTGTTCTGTTGAACAACGGCATGTACGGCACCATTCGCATGCACCAAGAGCGTGAATACCCCGACCACGTTACAGGTTCACAACTGCACAACCCCGACTTTGCGGCGCTGGCTCAGGCCTATGGCTATGTGGGCGTGCGCATTCACCAAACCGATGAGTTCGAGCCCGCTTTCATGGCGGCCATGAGCCGTCCCCAAGGAACGCTGATTGAAGTCATGCTTGACCCTGAAGTCATCTCCACCCGTGGCACCTTGAGTGCCATCACGCAAACGGCACTGGCCAAACAGCAAGGGGCGTAGATGTCGGTGTTTGGCCTGAAGACAAAAGGCCATCATGACAGGCCACTGTTTTCAGGCCATAAAAAAAACCCGCCGAAGCGGGTTTTTTTGACCTTGACCGTGAATTACTTCAGGTGCTTGCCAATCAGGCCAGCCATTTCGAACATGGTGACTTGGGCTTTGCCGAAGACGGCCTTGAGCTTGTCGTCTGCGTTGATGGCGCGGCGGTTGGTCGCATCTTGCAGGTTGTGCTTTTTGATGTAAACCCACATTTTGCTGACCACTTCGGTACGTGGCAGTGGGGTTGATCCCACCACAGCGGCCAAAGCTGCACTGGGGGTCAAAGCTTTCATGAAGGCGGCGTTGGGTGTGCGCTTGGCAGCAGGTGCAGCCTTGGCGGTCGTTGCGGATTTTGCGGCGGGGGCTTTGGCCGCTGCTTTCTTAGCAGGTGCAGCAGCTTTTGCAGCAGGTGCAGCAGCTTTTACATCGGGTGCAGCTTTGGGGGCCGGTGCTGCTTTTTTTGCGGGTGCAGCTTTTGTGGCCGGGGTTTTTTTTGCAGTTGCCATGATGGAGTTCCTTCGATCGGAATTAAGTTCGCCGCTGTGAAACGGTTTGTTTACAGCTTCACGCATGCTACTGGAGAAAGAGGCCATTTCCAATGGTAAAAATCAACTTTTCTATAGGGGTTGTTGCTGATTTCACTTGAAGTTGCGTTTTCTTCAGTCTTGACAACTTGACAAAAGCTTGAATTCTCAAAATTCTCGTCAAGTCTCGCTTTTGCTTCGGCCCAACGGTGTTTGCATGAACGCCCTTTTGTAGGAGGGGTGCCATTGCCGTGGTGGAGCCTCGCAGACCACCACCCATCGCCCAGGCAGCGGGCTCTCACATTGATCGCATGGCTGATCGCTATGCCCAAGACAGACCTTCCATTTCAAACTTCACAGGGCTGGACCCTTGTGTTAGCGACGCAGTCGGAGACTCAGAACTTCAGATCGGTGGTTCCGTATTTTTACAATGCGATTCCTGAATTTTTCAATGTGAAATTTTTCGGTTTAAATGACCAAGAATTTTTTTGTATCGTTCATATATTTTTTGCATTGAGAAATAAGCCATCTAAGTTGTTGAAATTAAACATATAAAAATATGTCTTGTATAAGACATAAGATGCTTAAAAGGTCTTCTATAAGAGTTAAGATTTGAGCAACGACAAAGCAGAATTCTCTGCCCACATCGCCCGATTTCAACTTGACTTCAGGAGTCCTTCCCATGACAGCTAACCTCACTCAACAACTGAACCGTGAACAACAAATCGCCGCCCTCGAACAAGACTGGGCGACCAACCCCCGTTGGAAAGGCGTCAAGCGCGGTTACTCTGCTGCCGACGTCGTGCGTCTGCGTGGCAGCATGCCCATCGAGCACACCCTGGCCAAGCGCGGTGCTGAAAAGCTCTGGGAAAAAGTCAATGGCGGCGCCAAAAAAGGTTATGTCAACTCATTCGGTGCCATCAGCGCTGGCCAAGCCATGCAACAAGCCAAAGCCGGCCTTGAAGCCGTGTACCTGTCAGGCTGGCAAGTCGCTGCCGACGGCAACACGTCAGAGACCATGTACCCCGATCAGTCGCTCTATGCTTACGACTCGGTGCCCACCATGGTTCGCCGCATCAACAACACCTTCAAGCGCGCCGACGAAATCCAGTGGGGTCGTGGCATCAACCCCGGCGACAAAGAGTTCATCGACTACTTCTTGCCCATCGTGGCCGACGCTGAAGCTGGTTTCGGTGGCGTGTTGAACGCTTTCGAACTGATGAAGAACATGATTGCCTCCGGCGCGGCTGGCGTGCACTTCGAAGACCAATTGGCGGCTGTGAAGAAATGCGGTCACATGGGCGGCAAAGTGTTGGTGCCAACTCATGAAGCATGCGAGAAATTGATTTCTGCACGTTTTGCAGCTGACGTCATGGGCGTTTCTACCATTGTGTTGGCCCGTACCGATGCGGAAGCTGCCAACCTGGTCACTTCTGACCACGATGCCAACGACAAACCTTTCTTGACCGGCGAGCGCACCCAAGAAGGTTTCTACCGCGTCAAAAACGGTTTGGAGCAAGCCATCAGCCGCGGCGTGGCCTACGCGCCTTATGCTGACCTGGTGTGGTGTGAAACCGGCGTGCCAGACATTGGCTTCGCCCGCGAATTCGCCCAAGCTGTGCACGCTGCATGCCCCGGCAAGCTCTTGTCTTACAACTGCTCACCGTCTTTCAACTGGAAGAAAAACCTCAACGACAGCCAAATCGCTTCGTTCCAGGAAGACCTGTCGGCGCTGGGTTACAAGTACCAGTTCATCACACTGGCCGGTATCCACATCAACTGGTACAACACATTCCAGTTCGCCCACGCCTACGCCAACGGCGAAGGCATGAAGCACTACGTCAACATGGTGCAAGAGCCAGAATTTGCAGCCCGTGAACAAGGCTACACCTTCGTGTCGCACCAGCAAGAAGTGGGCGCGGGTTACTTCGACGACGTGACCACCGTGATCCAGGGCGGTTCGTCTTCTGTGAAAGCCTTGACCGGTTCGACCGAAGAAGAGCAGTTCCACTGAACTGATTGAAAATCCCCCTAGGGGTTATGAAAAAAAGCCACCTCAGCGCGAGCTGAGAGTGGCTTTTTGCATGGCAACCTTCAAAATTCAAGTAGTCCATCTTCAAATAAGAACCACAGCAGGTTCAAAAAGTGCCCGCTGTTTCCTTCAAAATGACAAAAGCATCTTTGTCCTGTGGCCAATGGATTTTTCGGCCCTGAAAAAACAAGTTGATCTTTCCCGGATCACTGGCATGCACCGACCAAGGTGGGGAGCCGCGGTAAGTTTTGTTTTCTTTGGCTTTGAGCGTTCCTGTGTGCTGAACGCCTGCACTGTCTTCCACACACAAGCTCACTTCTTCCAATGCCTCTATGTAAACGGTGATGCCGGCTTTTTGGGGCTGATCAGTCGATAAAGTGAAGGGGGTTTTTTGAGCATCACAACCACCAAATGCGACGACTTGCCCTCGTGTTTGAACCGGTTGTTCGGGCTTGGGCATTGGGTTGATGGGCGCAGCCAAGGTTTTGGCCGGTTCTGACATCGGGGTCAGTGAAACAGGCACTGATTGAGGCCGTGTTTCCGTTTTGCTCATGGCCAGTGAAAAAAGGTCATCGGCCAATGCCCTGATTGAAAAATCCGTATAAAAAAATGCGTAGCACGATGACAAAATAAATGCTGAACCTAGTGCGGGTATGAGGATGTTTTTGCCAGTTTTTTGGACCGACAAAAGAGGTCTTGAAACAGCAGAAGTTGAATGGAGGGTTGAAGTTTCAATTTTCCCGCGGGGTTCGACAATTTCTTGAGCAGGCGATTCGACCTTTTGCGCTGAGTCTGTGTCGATCTGGACAGTGGGCTTGTTGTTCCAAAGCGTCTGCGGGTCGGCCCCAAGGGCTTTGGCCACTTTGATCGCTGCTTTTTCCTCAATCGCTGGGGAGTAAAACATGGACCGTTTGCCAGGCAGCACATCGCCGTGTTCGAGCTGTAAAACTTGGGCTGTCGACAAATGAACATGCTGCGCCAAGATGGAAGCACTGATGCCATGAGATTCGCGCAATTGGCGAAGTTGTTCGCCCCGAATATGGTGGGTGGTCGAAGTGTGGGTCATGTTTTTCAAAAGAACGGTTGATCCGATCATTGGGACGCCGAAAAATGGTCAAATTGACATTCATGCCTTGTCGAACAGACTATTTATCAGGGTCGAATGGGTGAGAGCATATTTTCTTGAGTGACCAGTTTTCGGACGCCATGTGCATGATCCTCGTTGAAAGGATTGCCTTTGCACCATTGACCAAGCGATGGCGCATTGACTTTCATGACCTTGGGGCGAACGTTCCATGAAACTTGCAAAGGTGATCCCTTGTCGTTGTGAGAAGGCCCTGTTGTAGAGCCTGCGTAAGAGATGGGCTGCCCCATATTTTTTGGCATATTCAAGGCTTGCTGGTAACCATGGGTTTCACCAACCAGGGTCAGCTGGGTGAAGTCAGCGGCATTGGGGTCATTGACCAACACAAGAACCAGTGCTTCAACACGCAGTTGCGGGTTAACTTGGGTCTCGCTCAAACATGCGTTCAGGCTGGGTCCGGGCGTCACCTGTGCAGTGCTGTAAACGTAATGCAGCTCGACGGTGTCACCCGATTGCAAACCACCATGCTTGCCCACGCACACGGGTGTGTCGAGCATCCTTGTCTCGCGCGCGGACAACCGACCCGCGTATTTGTAGCCAGTTTCGTTGCCATGACCATCTCCCTTGCCTGCAAATGCAGTGAATTCGCCGCCTTTGTGCTCTGCATTCTTATGAAAGTGAATGTTGCACAAATTCATTCGGGTGGAGGAAGGTGCTGGATTAAAAACACGCTTGTTGCTGCCATTTTTCAGAGACAAGTCTCGCGGTGATTGTGGACCGTAGCCCATGCCTGCCGTGTTGTTTTCCAGAGCTGCCGTTTGAGCCTCATGGGTGGGGGCCGTCAAACTGTGCGGGTTGTCACGCGAATTTGCTGGAATGGCATTGCATAGTATTAAATTCAATGCAAGGATTATCTTTACATAATAGATATTATTTTTTGTGTTTTGTAACATTATTTCATTCACTTTAAAATTATCAGTTATGTTAGCATAATTGCATCAATTATGGACTGTGATGATAATTTCTTCAGAATTTTTTTCTTGCAAAAGCCTTCACGAAAAAATAACCAATAAATACTAAATTGCTATTCAAAATTATTTTGAATTAAATTTGAAAACAAGTTATTATTTATAGAGCTTTTTATTTTTTCTTAAGATTTTCCATGGTTCAAAATTTTTAATTCTAAAAAGTATATTTTAAATGTACAAAAAACCACTTCAACCACGAGCCATCGCGACAGAGAAGCGGTTTCTGGACGCGTTGAATGAACTGCTCAAAGATAAATCACTGGGTCAGTTGAGCATTGATGAAATTGCAGATCATGCGCAATTGACTCGAGGGGCTTTTTTAAAGCGTTTTGGTACAAAAAAACAGGCCCTTTTTGTGCTTTGGGCATTTTATTGCGCCAGTGCATCTGAGGAAATGGTCACCATTACAAATTGTCTGCGGGGCTTTTCATGTGTTGAGGACGCCTGTATGCACATGTCAAGGCGCTTGGAGCATATCCAGACGCTTGCGTTTTCTGTCAACCGTGCAATGCACGAGGATTTTCAGGAAAACCTTCGGATTGACCCTCAAACCAAAAAAATATTTCTCGATTGTGTGGACTTGATGCGTCAAGTGCAAAAACAATTTAACTTGGCCCATAAGGCCTCAGATGCAGGAGCCTTTGCGGCCGCCCAGCTTTTGATCACGATCAACTACAACTATGTGCTTAAAGCCATGCCAGCCCTACCGATCGATGAGCAAGCGCGTCACAAATTGATTGGTGACGTGGTGGCTTTGGCACTCAAGGCTTGAGGATCGCAAGTCGATTCAATTGAACTGCGCAACAAGGTCTGTATCCAGTGATTGGAATTGGCTCGCTGACTTCTGAAACATCCCCATGATCGGGGAACACTTGCCCCTGTCACATTTTTGGTGGGTCAGCCATCCACTCGGGGTAGGGTTTCAGCAAAAAAGCAAAGCCCAGCCGAAAGAATCTAGACCACCCCCTGACTGCTTCGATCCGCTGTGGCTTGACCTGTTCATGCGCTGACCATGCCCTGGTGCCGCAGCAAGGCATCCAAGTTGGGTTCGCGGCCCCGGAAGGCTTTGAACGACTCCAGCGCCGGGCGGCTGCCGCCCGCTTCCAGAATGGCTTGGCGGTACAGGCGCCCGGTTTCCACGCTCGGCGTGCCATCGGCTGCGGCGGTTTCTTCAAAAGCGGCGTAAGCGTCGGCGCTCAGCACCTCTGCCCATTTGTAGCTGTAATAACCGGCGGCGTACCCGCCCGCAAAAATGTGGCTGAAGGTGTGGGCCATGCGGTTGAAGGCGGGCGGGCGCATCACGGCCACTTCGTCACGCACTTGGCTGAGGAGGGGCATAAAGTCTTGTGCCGGGTCGTGTTCGGAATGCACCAGCATGTCAAACAGCGAAAACTCGATCTGGCGCAGAGTTTGCAATCCGCTTTGGAAGTTTTTGGCGGCCAGCATCTTGTCGAACAGCGCACGCGGCAAGGGCTCGCCCGTTTCCACATGGGCGGTCATGTGGCGCAGCACCGACCATTCCCAGCAGAAATTTTCCATGAACTGGCTGGGCAACTCGACCGCGTCCCACTCGACCCCGCTGATGCCCGAGACGTCGCGCTCGTTCACTTGCGTCAGCATGTGGTGCAGGCCGTGGCCAAATTCGTGGAAGAGGGTGATCACGTCGTCGTGCGTGAGCAAGGCGGGTTGGCCGTTCACGCCTTCGGCGAAATTGCACACCAGGTGCGCCACAGGTGTTTGCAACACGCCCGTGTCGGGGCGCTGCCAGCGGCCGCGCACGTCGTCCATCCAGGCGCCACCGCGCTTGCCTGCGCGGGCTGGGGGGTCGAGGTAGAACTGGCCCACCAGTTGGCCTTCGCGCTCAATGCGGTAAAAGCCCACGGCGGGGTGCCAAACCGGGGCTTGGTCGGCGCGGATGCTGACTTCGAACAGGGTTTCGATGATCTTGAACAGCCCGGCCAGCACCTTGGGTGCGGTGAAGTACTGCTTGACCTCTTGCTCGCTGAAGCTGTATCGGGCTTCCTTGAGCTTTTCACTGAGGTAAGGCACGTCCCAGGCGTTCAATGGGCCGGAGATGCCCAGCGCGTTGGCGGCAAATTCACGCAGGTCGGCCAGGTCTTTTTCGGCAAAGGGGCGGGCTTTGACCGCCAGGTCGCGCAAGAAGGCGGTGACTTTTTCGGGCGACTCGGCCATTTTGGGCACGACAGACACCTGGGCGTAGTTGTCAAAACCCAGCAGGCGCGCTTCTTCTTGGCGCAGGGCCAAAATTTCCTTCATCAACGGGGTGTTGTCAAAGTGCTTGGCGTCTTCGGGGGCTTGGTCCGAGGCGCGGGTCACATAGGCTTTGTAGAGCTGTTCGCGCAGTGCGCCGCTGTCGGCGAACTGCATCACGGGCAGGTACACGGGCATTTTCAGGCTCAGGCGGTGGCCTTCTTGGCCTTCTTTTTGTGCGGCATCGCGGGTGGCTTGCACCACATCGGCAGGCACACCTTGGAGCTGGTCTTCGCTCACGTACAGGGCAAATTTGTCGGTCGCGTCGAGTGTGTTTTCGCTGAACTTTTGCGTGATTTCGGCCAGCCGTTCCTGGATGGCGGCGTAGCGCTCTTTGGCCACGCCTTGCAGTTCGGCACCGCCCAAGACAAAACCGCGCAGGGCGTTTTTACGAGCTTGGGTTTGCTCGGTGTTGAGGCTGGCAGCGTCAATGGCTTTGTATTTGGCGTACAGGCGCTAGTCGCTGCCCAGGCGCGTCCAGAACTCGGTCACGCGGGGCAGGGCGGCGTTGTAGGCGGCACGCAATTCGGGGGTGTCGGCCACGCTGTTGAGGTGACTGACCGCGCCCCAGGCCAGGCCCAGTCGCTCGGTGCTCACGTCCAGGGTCTGGGCGATGGCTTTCCAGTCGGCCGGAAAGTCGGCAGCGGTCACGGTGTCCAGTGCTTTTTCGGCAGCGGCCAACAGTTCGTCTAGCGCTGGGGCCACATGCTCGGGGGCGATGCGGTCAAACAGGGGCAGGCCAGAGGTGTCGAGCAAGGGGTTGGTCATGGGGCTTCCAAATATCAGTTCAGTGGGTACTTTGTATCACTTGGAGGCGCGTTCGGCCGCTTCAAGGGTGTTGACCAACAACATGGT
>CAITSG010000216.1 GCA_903894995.1 uncultured Burkholderiales bacterium | reverse complement strand
TTTCATATCGTCATCTGCGTCTTGATACAGATCCGCATGTTGTAAAAATGGTCGATTCTGCTGTTTGGTCTCCGCATGAGCCTTGTTCTCCTGCGCTACTGAGCAAAATTATTGCTGGAGTATGTTTGTCGCGGCTGACTCCTCGTGAGTACAAGCGTCTTTTTAAGTGCTAAGAATTTGCTGACAACTCAAAACCCTGAAGGGATTTAATTGGGGTCAGATCGGTCAGATCCCGATTGTTTTTGATGTTCAGGGAGCCTTCGGGCTCCTTGGTTGCTTCTGGGGTGCGTCAAAGCACCGGACGACTATCTTGACAACCCGAAAAGGAAATAATAACAATAAATTTGACTTGCAACATGGTCGATGTTAGATTGTTGTTTTATGTTAGAAAAGACGCTTCCCCAAGAAACTGTCCGGTATCTGAACCAGGTGTTCGGACCGGAAGGCCTGCGTTTAGCGTCCAGTGACAAGAGCGCTCAACTGCCGTATTTTCTTCAGGATACCTATGACGTCTTGCCTGGGGAATTGATGGGACAGCCGATCACACTGGCCTGTGTCAAGGGTCACCAGCCCATGGCGGTTCATCAAGTCAGCCAACATGCAAACCGATTGCGCGAGTTGTTGCACGTACCGGTCATCATTGCTTTGCCAGAGGTCGCACCCGGTGAGCGCAAGCAGCTGATTGCGCACGGTGTGGCCTTCGTGGTTCCGGACAGGCAATTGTTCGCCCCTCAGATGGGGATGATCTTGACCGAGCGCTTTGGCGCTGGGCCTCGTCAGGTTCAAGAGCTGGCCAGTCCCGCCACACAAGCTCTCTTAATTTGGTTTTTGAATCACCATCCGGTCACCGTTACCTGGCATCCGTTTGAAGAGGCAGCCGCGCTTGGTTATGCCGGTATGACGGCCACCCGGGCCATTCGAGAGTTGCTGCAATTCAAGCTGTTTGAGTTGGAGGTGCGAGGCCGGGCCAAATACCTCAAGCTCAATGGCACACGCCGTGATCTTTGGGAAAAGGCCAAACCTCATCTGCGCACACCGGTTCTCAAAACCATGTGGACCTACGATCGTCGCATTCTTGAAGTGACGGGTGCACCTTGGGCTGGCGAGAGCGCATTGGCACGCATGACCATGGTCAACGAGCCGCAACAGCAAGTGCTTGCCATGACGGCTGAGGCAGGGCAGGTGGCCCGGCAGGCAGGCATCTTCTTTGAGCCACGGGAAATTGCCGATGGCATTGCCATGCAGGTGTGGCGCTATGAGCCCGGCATGAAAGTGAAGGAAAAGACCGTGGATCCCTTGTCTTTGTGGCTCAGCCTGAGAGACAACCGTGATGATCGGATTCAGATGGCGCTCGATGAGATTGAGGAGAAGTTTCTGTGGTGAGAGGGTTGGCGATTTTTCAGGCGTGGTTCAAAGACTTCGAGAACCAGTACGTCCTGATCGGCGGGACAGCAGCTTCGATCACCATGACCGAGGCGGGGCTGCCCTTCAGGGGCACTAAGGATCTGGACATTGTTTTGCATGTGGAAGTTTTGACGCCTGCGTTTGGCCAGAAATTTTGGGAATTCGTGCAAGCCGGTGGCTACCAGCAAAAAGAGGGCGACCCTGAGCAAAAGCCTTGCCTGTACAGGTTCCAAAAGCCCCAAGACGAAGATTTCCCCCACATGCTGGAATTGTTCTCGCGTGTGCCGGACGGATTGAGCTTCGTCCCACCAGGCCATCTCACGCCCATCCCGATGAATGAGCAGATTTCCAGCCTGTCAGCCATATTGCTGAATGATGAGTACTACCAGTTCGTGCTTGCTGGCCGCAAGAGCAAGCACGGCATGCCATCTTGGGTGGGCGAAGATCGACTTATTCCGCTCAAGGCTGTTGCCTGGTTGGAAATGACCGAGCGGGTCCGTCAGGGTGAGGCGATTGACTCCAAAAAAATCAACAAGCACTTGACCGACATCGTGCAGTTGTCCGCACTGCTGCAGCCGGGTCAGGTCATTGAGTTGCCTGTAAAACTCCAAATCGACTTGGTGGCTTTTAGCAGGGCTGTCGTTGCATTGAATCGCCCCGAACAGTTGCAAGCCATGGGCCGGGTTGCAAGCGCATACGCTTTCGACTTGTAAATCGATCTGAGCCACGATGACATGGTTGGCCCATGCCCGGCCTTGTCATTTCTCACGCCAAAACTCAAGCCGCTAAAGTCAACGGCGCCAAGAGTGGACGC
>CAITSG010000215.1 GCA_903894995.1 uncultured Burkholderiales bacterium | reverse complement strand
TTGAGCATGGCAGGAGATGGTGTGCTTGTCGCGGGTGTTTTGGTGTCGAATGTCATGGGAATTGCTTTCAAAAACAGGGATAAGAAGCCAAGGTGTGAACCAAGTGCACCTGGTTCACCTCGCCATCTTTGGGCATTCAGGTTTGGGGGTCTGTCTGTTGGCACACCATCGTTAGCGCTTCTTGTGTCTGCATTCAAGTCACGATTACAAAACCAGAACAAATCGGCACTCACGGCGAGATATGTAACAAAGTTTCATGATTTCGAATAGGATGGTTACATGCCTGGCCTGCCCATCTCGGCTGAGCCGCAGACCCCACCTCCAACGAAAGTGAGACCCTCCATGACCACCCGTATCGGTATCAACGGATTTGGCCGCATCGGCCGCATGGTGCTGCGCGCAGCAGTGCAGAACTTCAACGACATCGAGATTGTGGGCATCAACGATTTGCTCGAACCCGAGTACCTGGCTTACATGCTGCAATACGACAGCGTGCACGGCCGATTCAAGGGTACTGTGGCCGTGGACGGCAGCACTCTGGTGGTCAACGGCCAGCGCATTCGACTGACACAAGAGCGCGATCCGGCCCAGCTGAAGTGGAACGAGGTCGGTGCCGATGTGGTGATCGAAGCCACCGGCCTGTTTCTGGACAAAGACAGTGCGGGCAAGCACCTGGCCGCCGGGGCCAAAAAGGTCGTCATGTCAGCGCCTTCAAAAGACGACACACCCATGTTTGTGTACGGCGTGAACCACGCGTCCTACGCCGGGCAAGCCATCATCAGCAACGCCAGCTGCACCACCAACTGCCTGGCCCCCATCACCAAAGTGTTGCACGACAAGTGGGGCATCAAACGTGGCCTGATGACCACGGTGCACGCCGCCACCGCCACCCAAAAAACCGTGGACAGCCCCAGCAACAAAGACTGGCGCGGCGGTCGCGGCATTCTGGAAAACATCATCCCCAGCAGCACGGGCGCGGCCAAGGCGGTGGGCGTGGTGATCCCGGCCATCCAGGGCAAGTTGACGGGCATGGCATTTCGTGTGCCCACCTCGGACGTGTCGGTGGTGGACCTGACGGCCGAGCTGGAAACACCAGCCACCTATGCCGAAATTTGCGCCGAGATGAAAGCGCAAAGCGAAGGCGCTTTGAAGGGCGTGTTGGGCTACACGACCGACAAGGTGGTCTCCACCGACTTTCGGGGTGAGGTGTGCACCAGCGTGTTTGACGCCGATGCGGGCATCGCGCTGGACAGCACCTTCATCAAGGTGGTGGCCTGGTACGACAACGAGTGGGCTTACTCGAACAAATGCCTGGAAATGGCTCGGGTGGTAGCACGGGTGGTAGGGCAGGGGGTGGAAGGCTGAGCTGGCCATAGGACAAGGCAAGGGTCACCGGGAAAACGTGGTCTTGACAGGCCCCGCGGGTCCACCCAAAGTGGGCGACTGTTCTATCGACACGGGCCTGCCCATGAACACCTCCCAGCACGCGCACATCGCCACCGTGGTCAGCGTGGCCACGCAGGGCGCGGCCTTGGCCGCGACGGGCCATGAACAGCTGATTCGCGACTCCTGGTTTCGTTGTGTTCACGAGCACCAGCTGGACCCCACCCGCATGCAAGAAGCCATCATCTTGCCGCACGCCCGTTTGCGCGAGCACCAAGACCAGATGGAGGCGTTTTTGCACATCGCACGCCATGGTCTTGAGACGCTTTACGCCAAAGTGGCCGGGCTGGGCTATGTGGTGCTGCTGACCGATGCCAAGGGGGTGACAGTGGATTTTTTGGGAGATTTGGTCTTTGAGCCCAGCTTGCGCAAAGCCGGCTTGTACTTGGGGGCGGATTGGAGCGAGCAACACGCAGGCACTTGCGGCGTGGGCACCTGCATCAGCACGGGGCAGGCACTCACGGTGCACCTGAACGACCATTTTGATGCCACACACATTCCCTTGACCTGCACCTCGGCACCGGTTTATGACAGCCATGGACAGCTGAGCGCGGTGCTGGATATTTCGCAATTGAGCTCGGCCCAACCCAAATCCAGTCAGCACCTGGCTTTGCAGTTGGTACAGATGTTTGCACACGACATCGAAAACGCCGCTTTTTTGTACCGCCATCGGCGCGACTGGATTTTGCGCCTGTCCAGTGCGCCGCAGTTTCTGGACGTGCAACCCGATTACATGCTCGCGCTGGATGTGAATGGCCGTGTGGTGGGCCACAACCGCCGCGCCCAACTGGGCCTGAAAGCCGACGACCGGCAGTCCTTGCTGGGCACGCGCTTTGAGCGGCTGTTCGATATGCCTTTTGCCGATCTGGGTCGTTATGTGCAAACGCGGCCATCGGATCAGCGTGCCGTCATGCACACGGGGGGACGGCAATTGCTGTTTTTGTCAGCCACCCCACCGCCCAAGCAGCCCATCAGCCCACACCAACGCGAAGCGGCGGTGCCCCCTGCTTTGGCGGCCCTGTCGGCGGGCGATCCGCCTTTGGAGCGGCAAATCGAGCGCGTGGCGCGCTTGGTCAATTCGCCCATCAGTTTGTTGATCACCGGTGAAACCGGCTCGGGCAAGGAATACTTTGCCAAAGCGGTGCACGTCAGCAGCGAACGCAGGCAGCAGCCCTTTGTGGCGGTCAACTGCGCTGCAATTCCCGAGGCCTTGATCGAGAGCGAGTTGTTCGGGCATTTGCCCGGCAGTTTTTCAGGGGCGTCCCCCAAAGGCAAGCGCGGCCTGATTCCCGAAGCCGATGGGGGCACCTTGTTTCTGGACGAAATCGGGGACATGCCGCTGGGCTTGCAAGCCCGGCTGCTGCGTGTTCTG
>CAITSG010000214.1 GCA_903894995.1 uncultured Burkholderiales bacterium | reverse complement strand
GACGGGCAGCCACTACGACACTGTGCGCAACGGCGGCAAGTACGACGGGCGCTTGGGCATCTTTGTGCCCATGGCCTGCGTGCAGCAGCTGCACCAACAAGGCCAACGCCTGCCCTTTGGCATCGAGGTCGTGGCCTTTGCAGAAGAAGAAGGCCAGCGCTACAAGGCTACCTTTTTGGGCTCTGGCGCACTCATAGGCCAGTTCAACCCCGCCTGGCTGGACCAGCAAGACGCCGACGGCATCACCATGCGTACGGCCATGCAGCACGCGGGCTTGAACATCGACGACATCCCCAAAATCCAGCGCGACCCGGCGCAGTACTTGGGCTTTATCGAAGTGCACATCGAGCAAGGTCCGGTGCTCAACGAAGTGAACATCCCGCTGGGCGTGGTCACGTCGATCAATGGCAGCGTTCGTTACCTGTGCGAAGTCATGGGCACGGCCAGCCACGCAGGCACCACCCCCATGGACCGCCGCCGCGACGCGGCTTGCGCCGTGGCCGAACTGGCGCTGTACATGGAGCAACGCGCCGCGAAAGACGGCGACAGTGTGGCGACGATGGGCCAGCTGCAAGTGCCCAATGGCTCCATCAACGTGGTGCCCGGCCGCTGCCTGTTCAGCCTGGACATGCGCGCCCCCACCGATGCCCAGCGCGACGCGCTGGTCGCCGACGTGATGAGCCAACTCGACCAAATTGCCGAGCGCCGTGGCGTGCGCGTCAAAGCCGAGCTGACCATGAGCGCCAACGCCGCACCCAGCGCCCCCGAATGGCAAGCGCGCTGGGAACGCGCCGTGAGCGCCTTGGGTGTGCCGCTCTTCAAACTGCCCAGCGGCGCAGGCCACGACGCGATGAAGCTGCACGAAGTCATGCCGCAAGCCATGTTGTTTGTGCGCGGCGAAAACGGGGGCATCAGCCACAACCCCCGCGAATCCACCACCAGCGACGACATGCAACTGTGTGTCGACGCCTTCACCCATGTTTTGAACCAACTCTCTCAGGAATTGTCATGAGCGCTACCCACGTCAACCACGAACAACAATACCAACAACTCGACGCCTGGATCGACGCGCACTTTGACGAACAGGTCAAGTTTTTGCAGGCCCTGGTGCAAGTGCCCACCGACACCCCACCCGGCAACAACGCGCCACACGCCGAGCGCACCGCCGATCTGCTCGCGCCCATGGGCTTTGTGGCCGAAAAGCACCCTGTGCCTGCCTCCGAAGTCAAAGCCTACGGTCTCGAATCCGTCACCAACCTGATCGTGCGCCGCAAATACGGCGAAGGCAAAACCATTGCCTTGAATGCCCACGGCGACGTGGTGCCCCCGGGCGAAGGCTGGACACACCCGCCCTACGGTGGCGAAATCCACAACGGTGCCATGTACGGCCGCGCCACCGCTGTGAGCAAGTGCGATTTTTCTACCTTCACCTTTGCCACGCGCGCGCTGGAATCGCTCAATGCCCCATTGAAGGGCGGCGTGGAGCTGCACTTCACCTACGACGAAGAATTTGGCGGCGAAGTAGGCCCCGGCTGGCTGCTGGCCAAGGGTCTGACCAAGCCCGACCTGCTGATCGCGGCAGGTTTCAGCTACCAAGTGGTCACCGCGCACAACGGCTGCCTGCAAATGGAAGTCACCGTACAAGGCGAGATGTCGCACGCCGCCATCCCCGACAGCGGGACCGACGCGGTGCAAGGCGCGGTGCACATCCTGAATGCGCTGTACGCCCTCAACACGCAATACCTGCAAGTGAGCTCCAAGGTCGAAGGCATCACCCACCCGTATTTGAACGTGGGCCTGATCGAAGGCGGCACCAACACCAACGTGGTGCCCGGCAAAGTCAGCTTCAAGCTCGACCGCCGCATGATCCCCGAAGAGAACCCGGCCGAAGTGGAAGCCAGCATCCGCCAAACCAT
>CAITSG010000213.1 GCA_903894995.1 uncultured Burkholderiales bacterium | reverse complement strand
TTTGCTGCAAGCTTGCGGCGGAGACAGCGCACCCTTGTTTAAAACCCTGTCGGGCGATGCCCCGCTGGTGATTGCCCACCGTGGCGCTTCCGGCACATTTCCTGAGCACACGTTAGAGGCCTACAAAGCCGCCATTGACCAGGGCGTTGACTTCGTTGAACCCGATCTGGTTTTGACCAAAGATGGCGTTTTGATTGCCCGCCATGAGCCTATGTTGGATGGCACCACCGACGTGGCAACCAAATTCCCCGATCGCAAAACGACCAAAAATGTGGATGGCGAGCAAACCACCGCATTTTTCGCCAGTGACTTCACCTTGGCCGAAATCAAAACACTGCGCGCTGTGCAGTCTTACAGTGGCCGCTCCAAGGCCTATGACGGTTTGTTCTCTATTCCCACTTTGGATGAAGTGATTGCTCTGGCCAAAAGCGAAGGTTCCAAAGTGGGCCGCACGGTCGGTATCTACCCAGAGATCAAGCACTCGACCTTTCACGCCGTCGAAGTCAAGTTTGGCAAAAACGTGTTTGAAGACAAATTGGTTGCGACCCTGCATACAGCCTATGGCAACGTGGCCACGGCCCCCGTGTTCATTCAGTCCTTCGAGGTGTCCAACCTCCAGTACCTGAACACCAAAACCAATATCAAGTTGGTTCAGTTGGTCGATGCGTGGGATGTGCTCGATGACGGCAGCATCCAAGTCGACACCGCCAATTACAACCCTTCGCGTCAACCTTACGACTTTGTGGTCAGCAAAGACGCGCGCACCAACAAGGACCTGGTCACGGCCAGCGGTTTGGACTTCATCAAAACCTATGCCGACGGTGTGGGTCCATGGAAGCCATATTTGGTCAAAACAGTTCAAGACAAAGTTGACCGCACAGGCGACGGCAAAATCACCAACTCTGATCGCCGCGTAGACGGCTCAACGGGTGTGATCGAATTGGCCCACCAAAAAGGCCTGTTTGTGCACACCTGGACATTCCGTGGTGACAGCGGTTACGACCTCGGCTTCAAAGATGTCAAAACCGAAATCGAGTACTACATGAAGCTCGGTGTTGACGGTGTGTTCAGCGACTTCCCAGCTGCAGGTGTGGCGGCATTGAAGTCTGTGCGCGGCTACTGATCTTTTCGGATTTAAAAACTGAGAATCAAAAAGCCCGCGAAGTGCCACTGAAGTGGCATTTCGCGGGCTTTGACTTTTTCAGCTCTTGCTGATGTCACACCATCGGGAAAGGCAAAGCCCGCAAGCGTTTGCCGTTGAGTGTGGCGATCGCGTTGGCCATGGCGGGTGCCAACGGGGGCAGGCCCACTTCGCCAATGCCACCGGGGTGGTTGTCGGTGGGCATGACCTTCACAAACACTTCGGGCGTTTCGTTGGCACGCAGCACTTGGTACTTGTTCAGGTTGGTCTGCTGAGGCTCACCGGCCCTGAAGTCCATGCGCTCGTGCAAGGCGGCCGACAAGCCAAAAATCACCGAGCCTTCGATCTGCGCCTGGATGTTTTGTGGCTGCAATGCGTGGCCACAATCCACCGCCGACCAGACCTTGTGCACCTTGGGGCGGCCCTTCTCGATAGAGACTTGCACCACCATGCCGCAATAGGTGTTCCAGGCGTCTGAAAACGCCAGGCCCAGTGCGTGCCCCTTGGGCAGCTTGGCTTTGCCCCACTGCGACATCTCGCCCACCGCCTTGAGCACGGCTTGGCCACGCGGGTGTTTTTGGAGCAAGTCGATGCGGTAGGCCAGTGGATCGGCTTTCACGCCACGCGCCACTTCGTCGATCAGCGTTTCAATGGCGAACTTGGTGTAGCCCGGGCCCACCGCACGCCAGAAGCCGGCCTGAATGCCGCGGTCTTCGATCATGAACTGAACGCTGTGGTCGGGGATGTCGTAAGTGATTTCAGTGCCTTCCATCACGGGGGCGTCTTTGCCACCGGCGGCCTTGAAGGCGGGGGGCACCACACGGGAGTAAATGCCCTCGGACACCACACGGTGTAACAAACCCACCAACTTGCCTTGCGCATCCACCCCGGCCACCAAGTGCTGACCGGTCATGGGCCGGTACTTGTCGTGCACCATGTCGTCTTCGCGGGTCCAGATGACCTGAATGGGCGTGCCTGGCATGGCTTTGGCCACAAGGGCAGCATCGGCCGTGTAATCGGCTTCCACACGGCGGCCGAAACCACCGCCAATCAAGGTGATGTTGACGGTGATGTTCTCCGGCTTGAAGCCGCCTGCGCCCGCCACCGTGCCGGTCACAAACGAGGCCGATTGCGCCGGTGCCCAGACCTCAATCTTGTCGCCGTCCACACGCGCCGTGCAGTTCATGGGCTCCAGGCAAATGTGGCTGACGATCTCACTGATGTAAGAGGCACTGAAGGTTTTGGTCGCCCCCGCCAACTTGGCCGCTGCGTCGCCATGAGCGATGAAGGCCACGCCTTTGTCCGTCAGGTCTTCGGCGCGCTTGGTGTATTCCACGCGCATTTGGTCGGTGTACTGCACGCGGGCTTTGGAGTTGCGGCTCCACACCACCTTGAGCTGGTCGCGTGCGGTCTTGGCGGTGTAAAACGAATCGGCCACCACGGCCACGCCGTAGGGCAATCGCACCACGTTTTTCACACCGGCCACCGCGCGGGCGGCCGTGTCGTCCACACTCTCCGGCACTTCGCCTTGCACCGGCGCGCGCAGCACGCTGGCCCACAGCATGCCCGGCAAACGCTGGTCAATGCCGTACAGCGCTTGGCCACTCGACTTGGCGGGCACGTCAACACGGGGGATGTCTTTGCCGATCAGGCGGAACTGCGCCATGGGCTTGAGCATGCTCTTGTCGACCTTGGGCAACTCGGCCGGGACCTTGGCCACTTTGGCAATGTCGGCGTACGTCATGGCGCGGCCGCTGCTGTGGATCACGCGGCTGGATTCGGTGCGCAGCTCAGATGCGGGCACGCCCATGGCCTGGGCCGCAGCGTTCACCACCACCAAGCGGGCCTGGGCACCGGCCAGGCGCAGCGGCTCGTAATAGCCTTGCACTGTGCGCGATGCGCCGGTGGTCATGCCGCCACCAAAGCGGGGGTTGCCAAAACGCTTGGGGTCGCTGGGCGACTGCACCACACGCACCTGGCTCCAGTCCAGGTCCATCTCTTCGGCCAGCAGCATGGGCATGGCCGTCATGGTGCCTTGGCCCATTTCGGAGGCGGGTGACATCAAGGTCACCACGCCATCCAGACCGATGTTGATCCAGTTGTTGGCGGCAAAATTGCCCGCGCTGGGCGATTGGGCCAAAGCCAATTCGCTTTGCGTCAGGCCAAACGACAGGCCCAAGGCCAGACCGCCCGAGCCGAGGATGAAGGAGCGGCGCGATACGCTCGGTGTCAAAGGGGTGTTCATGGTTTTCATGCCTTGCCTCCTTGGAGGGTTTTCTGGGCGTGCGAGACCGCGCTGGCGATCTGGTTGTAGGTGCCGCAACGGCAGATGTTGCCGCTCATGGCTTCCAGGATTTCGGTGCGGCTGAGGTTCTTTTTGACCACGCTGATCACCTTGGCCGCTGTCATGAGCTGACCCGACTGGCAGTAGCCGCATTGCGGTGCTTGGGCCTTGACCCAACCGGCTTGCAGTGCCTGGCCCGCAGGCGTTTTCATCAGGCCTTCTACGGTGGTGATGTCTTTGCCCTCAGCGGCCGACAAGGGCAGCGCGCAAGAGCGCACGGGCTGACCGTTCAGGTGCACCGTGCAGGCGCCGCACTGCGCAATGCCACAGCCGAACTTGGTGCCTGTGAGGTTGAGCTTTTCACGGATGACCCAGAGCAAAGGGGTTTCCGGCTTGGCGTCGACCGACACGGCCTCGCCATTGACTTTCATTCGAACCATGCGTCTCTCCAATAGTGTCTTTTGATGCAGCTTGCCTGAGGCAGCACAAAACCCAACGCCTTGCGCCTGCACCGTTAACACATGAAGTTAAATAGAGTGCTGCGACCAGCGTGTCGCCCAAGGCTCAATCTCGGGCAAACCCTGAGGGGTGGTGTGGCCGGGTGGATTCAGGGCTACATCACTGGCCCTCATCGGGCTCAGGGCACCAAGACCATGCCGAAGTTTTTAACGGCACCGCGATCAAAAGTCATGGTTTGGTTGCAGCCCGCAGCAGCGGCTGATCTTTCAACCAAGCAGTCGGCAAAATCACCCGATGAATCCCGAAAAAGGCGCACCGCACGCCAGACCACTTCGGCGTTTTCAATCACCAATTCTTTGGTTCTGAGCAGGGCTTCCAGTGCAGTCACCCATTGCGCACGGTTCAACTCGTAGCAAGACGACAACACCCAAACCAACTCAACCACCGATACCAGCGTGACAAAGCCCGGATTGTCCACACTCAGGGCATCCAGCAAACGGACGGCTTGTGCCGACTGTTTGGCATCGTCTTGCATGATGTAGCGCACCAGAACGTTGGTGTCGAGCCCCATCATTTGGCAGAGGCTCCTCGTGCGGCAATGGCGGCATTCATGTCTTGTAGGGAGACGGGTTTGCCGGGCTTTTTGAACATGCCCTTGAGTTCACTCAAGGACCGTGTTGCGGCCATGAATTCATAGCGACCTGGTTCGATCTCCACAAATTCAACCCGATCCCCAGTGCCGACATGCAAGGCCGCACGGATCTGGGCCGGGATGGTGATTTGACCTTTACCGGTCACAGTGGCAGTTGTCATGCGCTAACTCTTCAATCCTTACTTGATGTAAGGTGCGTGAGCCATGCAAGCGATAGACCAAGGCCCCCCAAGGGGTCTTGCACCGCCTCAATTCACCAAGCCACACACTGTCTTCGAGCCTGACCAATTGCTGAGCGCCTGGCTCAAATCCGTGCCTCGGCGCAAGGCGGTCATTTCAGCCACGATGCTCAGCGCAATTTCGGGGGGTGTCAAAGCGCCCAGGTTCAGGCCGACAGGGCCGTGCAATTGGCTCACTTCGGCCTCGCTCACGTCAAAGTCCAGCAAGCGCTTGCGGCGTTGCGCGTTGTTGTGCTGAGAGCCCAATGCGCCCACATAAAACGCGGGGGTGCGCAGCGCCTCCATCAGCGCCAGGTCGTCCAGTTTGGGGTCGTGTGTCACGGCCACCACGGCGCTGTTGTGGTCCAGCTGCATGGCCAGCACCAGGTCGTCGGGCATCTCTTTGGACAAGGTCACGCCGCTCATGGCTTCCCAGCCTTCATGGTATTCGACACGCGGCTCGCACACCGTGACCTGATAGTCCAACATCACGGCCATGGCGGCCAGATAGCGCGACAACTGACCGCCGCCAATGATGAGCAAACGCAGGCGCGGGCCGTGCACCGTGGTCAAGCTTTGGCCGTCAAACTGCAGCTTGTCGCCTTCGGTGGCGGCACCCATGCGCACCATGCCGGTGGCCATGTCCATGCGGCGCTCCACACGCTGGTGTTGCTCAATCAGCACCAGCAATTCGCGCAGTTGCGAATGGGCCGACAAAGGCTCCAGCACCACCTGCACCGAGCCGCCGCAGGGCAAGCCAAAGCGGCGCACCTCTTCGGCGGTTTGGCCATAGGTGGTGGTGTCGGGCAGGCGCAGGGCCAGCTCGCCCCCGGCCACGCGGCGGATCAGGTCGTCTTCGATGCAACCGCCCGAGACCGATCCGGCCACTTGGCCGTCGTCCCGAATGATCATGAGCGAGCCCGGCGGGCGCGGGGCTGAACCCCAGGTGCGCACCACCGTACCCATCACCACGCGGTGGCCCCGGCTTTGCCAATCGAGGGCGGTACGGATCACGTCAATGTCGATGCTGTTCATGGGGTTTGTCTTCGTGAGAGGCTTGAACTGAAAGGCTGTAGAGAAATCTGAAACTGATCAAGGGGCAGACCAAGCCGGGTAGGCGACAGGCGTGTGTGTGCGCAAAACCAAAGCCTGCACGGCCGCCAAAACCCCCAGCAATGCCAAAGCGGATTGCATGGCCAACGGGCCATGCGCTGGGCTGGCCATGCCAACCCAGAGCAGCAAGCCTGGACCCAAAGCCAGCGCCATGCTGCGCATCCACCACGCGGATGAATTGCCAGAAAAACCCAGGGCGGTGCGCGGGCGGCTGCAGTGCACGGCCCAGGCCAGCGAGGGCAGCAGCATGGCCAAAAAGTTATACACAGCACTTTGCCCCAAAAGCATCAAAGCCCCCAGCACCAGCAAGGCCAGGCTCAGCAATGGCCGAAACCGGGTTAGCGCAACACTGTCGCGGCCCACCCACGCCACCAGTGTGGGCAATACCGCCATCATGGCCAGGTGCCCCAGCACCATTTCTTGGGTGGTCCAACCCAGACCTGCACACCACACATTGCCCAGCCACAAGCTGCCCATCATCAAGCCCATGGCCGAGGGGGCCAGCACATGGGACAGGTCAGCACGTTGACCGCGACACACACGCAGAGTGTCCGTGGTCGCCAGGTCGCGTGCATGCAAGACGGCCGTGCAGAGAGCCAGAAACACGCTCGTTGATACGGCGGCTGAGATCGCATCCACCGGGGCCCACCACATCCAACTCACCGCAGCAGCGGCCAACACCGGGTGCCAGGCCACTGGCGCGAGATCGAAGGTACTGACGCGGTTGCGTGTTTCGACCAAGCCGCTCCAGGCTCCCCACATCAGCGCCAAGGCCAAGAGGCCAAGGTGGGCCAGATTCCAAGCCGCCAGAGCTTCGGGCAGCCACACACCCAAGGCGCTCAAGCCACCGCAAAACGCCATCACGGTCGGGCTGGCCCTCAAAGCCCAATGGCTGCCCCGGCACAGCAAACGCGCGGCCCACCACAGCGATACGGCCAACACACCGCTGGCCAACGACCAGCCCAGGCGCATGCCCTGCTCGCCCAACCACAACCAGCCCAAGAGCAGCAGCACCCATTGCGCAACCTCGCCCGCGTGGGCCAAAGCGCTGTGGCCGGTCTTTGGGGCTGGGCGTGTTTCAGACATGCGCATACCCATGCAATTGGTCCGAGCCACCGGCCGCGTGCACGCTCACATTGAAGGACACGATGACCCGGTCGGCCGTGCCGTGGTACGGCATGGCCTGGTGCGCCAGCCAAGAAGGGAACACCACCAACTGGCCTGGCACCGGTTCAATGTCGAGGTGGGCGTTTTGCAAATAAGCGTTGCCAAAGTCCATGGCCGCGCCGCCCAGGCGGTTGAAGTGCGGGCCATAAAAACGCGTCACGCCATTGGCTGCGCCCAGCACCGGGTGCTGGCGGCGCAGCTCGGGGGGATCGACCTGCAGGCAATACACGCCTGACCACGAGCAGTTGCCGTGCGTGTGCACATCGTGGTGGCTGCCTTGACTTGAGATTTGAAACCAGATGCCGCGCAACGCGATCTGAAAGCCCGGTTTGGCCTCGGGCCAGGCCCCTTGGTTGGCCAGCACCACCGTCTGGCGCACGCTGTCCACCATGAAGCGCACCAGCAGTTCCCATTCGGCCAGGCGAATGCGTTGCAGCAAATCATCGCGGCTGGCGTAAAAGGCTTTGGGCTCACCCGACACAGTCGGGCCGGTGGCGCGCAGGGTCTGGAACACGCGCACCAACACCTCGTTGACCGCATCGGCTTGCGCGAAGCGGTGCACGCCGATGGGCGTGTGCCAAAGCTGGTGGAGCGGGTCGGGCTGGAGCATGGTGGTGCCGTGTCGTGTCAGGCCGTCACAACCAAATCAGCCGGCCACTTGAGCCGGTGCCCGGTGCGTGCGGCCAGTGCCTCAATGTCTTCGAGCGTGTCCACATCGGTGCGGTAACGGTTGTTGGTCGTGGCCCAAGGATGGACTTGTTCGGGGTTGGCCGACTGCCATTGGCGGCAACCCACATTGGCTGCGCCCGCCAAAATCTGGTCGCGCACCTCGGTGCTGAACATGACCGGGTTGCCCGGCATACCGTCGATCGTGGGCTGCACCACTTGCGCGCCCTCAGGCCGCTTTTTGTAGGCCCCGATCAGGTCGTTGATGTCTTGTGAATTGATGAGCGGCTGGTCGGCCAGTGCCACCAGCACCGCATCGAGTTTGGGCGACAGGGCTTGCAGCCCCAAGCGAAGCGAAGAAATCTGCCCGGCGTCCGGGTCGGGGTTGCGCACCAGCGTGACGGGGAACTCTTTCACCGCCTCTTCGATGCGGTCAGCGTAATGGCCCAGCACCACCACGACTTCGTCCACCCCCGCGCCTGACAGCGCGATCAGCTGGCGGCGAATCAGCGGCACGCCGCCCAACTCCAGCAGGCTTTTGGGGCGGTGCCCCATGCGCGAGCCCGAGCCCGCCGCCAACAACACCGCGCCCACGGTGACGCGGCTGTACAAGCCC
>CAITSG010000212.1 GCA_903894995.1 uncultured Burkholderiales bacterium | reverse complement strand
TAGGCACCTACAAAATACTTGCGGCTAAATTTTCGGAGGCTCTGCCCGTAGGAGCCCACCCCTGTGGGCGATGGGCTGCATGGCCCGCGGCCTTCAGCGAACACTCAGCCCACCAAACCCTCCAGCACATTCACCGTGTTCACCCCCACCTCGGCCACCGCGTACCCGCCTTCAAACGTCAGAACCGTCGGCAAACCCAATTGCGCAATGGCTTGCCCCAGCTTCAGGTAGTCCGCGCTGCGCAATTTGAATCCCGAAATCGGGTCGCCCTCAAACGTGTCCAGCCCCAGCGGCACCACCAGCGCTTGCGGCGCAAAGTCGCTCACGGCTTGCATAGCGGTTTGCAGCGCGGCCCACCAGACGTCAAACCCGGAGCCACGCGGCAGCGGCAGGTTCAGGTTGAAGCCTTCACCAGCCCCCGTACCGCGCTCATCCGCATGGCCCAGAAAGAAGGGGTATTCGGTGCGCGGATCGCCGTGGATGGACGCTGTGAACACGTCGCTGCGCTCGTAAAAGATGGTTTGCGTGCCGTTGCCGTGGTGGTAGTCCACATCGAGCACGGCCACGCGCTGCAGCCCGCCGTCGCGCAGGGCCTGCGCGGCCACGGCGGCGTTGTTGATGAAGCAATAGCCGCCCATGTAGTTGGGGCCTGCATGGTGGCCCGGTGGGCGGGTTAGGGCCAAGGCAAAGCGCTCGCCCGCCAGCACCGCTTGCGCGGCCGCCAGCGCACAGGCCGCACCTTCGCGTGCGGCGGCCCAGCTGCCCACCATCAAAGGCGTGCCCGAGTCAAACGCGTATTGCCCCAGCCGCGCCGCAAAGTTGAGCGGCGGCGCGTCGGTGCGAAAACCATGCTTGGATGCCAGCGGCCAGACCGAGGGCAGGGCGTCGCGCTCGGCATTGGCCGGGTCCAGCGCCACCCAATCGTCCCAGGCATGGGCCAAAAAAGCCAGATAGTCCGGCGCATGGATTCGGGCCATGGCGGCGTTCACATCCGCCGCTGCATCGGGCGTCAGCAATTGCCCCAGAGGGCGGCGCTGCAGTTCATCCAGCACATAGCGCAACCGGTCAGGCACTTCGTGGCAATCAACCAAGCGGCCCCGGAACATTTCCTGGCGGCCTGCGTGTTGGACGTGGTGGGTGTTGTGAAAGATTTTCATGGTGATGATGGGTAACGGGGGTAATCATCCCGCAAAAAATAAACTTTCAGTTTTTGTCTGCGATCTCAATCATAAGACGGTGGCATTCTGGATCACAAACAATCAAGTCACCAGGCAATTCAGATGACCAGTTCAGGGGGCGCAATGCGCACATGGCCAGTAAAAGACGCGAAAGTGCGGTTCAGTGAGTTATTGGATGCATGCCTGTCCGAAGGGCCCCAAATGGTCACGCGGCATGGCATTGAGGTCGCTGTTTTGGTGCCGCTGCAGCAGTGGCGACGGTTGCAATCTGCAGCACGCCCTTCGTTGAAAGAACTGCTGCTCTCAGACCAAGCACGAACCGACATGCTCGTCCCGCGACGAGGACAAGTCAAAAAAATGGCTCAGAAGCCAGCGGACTTTAATGAGCAACCTGCCTTGGCTCGCAACGCACGTCTGTCTTGACAGAGTTGGCAATAAAACATGCGTCGTGGGCCAAGTGGTGCATCTCTTGCAACTGAGCCTGGGTCGGTATCTTGTCCCCAGAAAACTTGACCTCGGGGCGGAGCGTGACGGTGGTCATCATGAGCTTGCCTTCTGCGTTTTTGCCCATCACGCCCTCTGCTGCGTCATGGTAGGTGTCGACCACAAAACCATGTTTGACTGCAAAGGATAAAAACCAAAGCATGTGGCAGCTGGACAGTGAAGCGACGAAGGC
>CAITSG010000211.1 GCA_903894995.1 uncultured Burkholderiales bacterium | reverse complement strand
GGCCCAAGGTTTGGCCTTGTTCCGCAATTTCCTCCACTGGCAGCCTTGAGAAGTTTTCACTGCCGTTTTTCAGCCCCTCAGTCTTTTTTTAATTCGCCATGATTCTGATCCCCGCCATTGACCTCAAAGACGGCCATTGCGTTCGCCTCAAACAGGGCGATATGGACCAAGCCACGACCTTTGGGGAAGACCCCGCCGCCATGGCCCGCACCTGGCTCGAAAAAGGCGCACGCCGCTTGCACCTGGTGGATCTGAACGGCGCCTTCGCAGGCAAGCCGCAAAATTTCAGCGCCATCAAGTCCATCCTCAAGGCCGTGGGCGATGACATCCCGGTGCAGCTCGGTGGTGGCATCCGCGATCTGGACACGATCGAAAAATACATCGACAGCGGCCTGCGTTACGTCATCATCGGCACCGCCGCTGTCAAGAACCCCGGCTTTTTGAAAGACGCCTGCACCGCCTTTGGTGGCCACATCATCGTCGGCTTGGACGCCAAAGACGGCAAGGTTGCCACCGACGGCTGGAGCAAGCTCACCGGCCACGAAGTGGTGGACCTGGCCAAGAAGTTCGAAGACTGGGGCGTCGAGTCCATCATCTACACCGACATCGGCCGCGACGGCATGCTCAGCGGCATCAACATCGACGCCACCGTCAAACTGGCGCAAGCCCTCACCATCCCCGTGATCGCCTCGGGCGGTCTGTCCAACATGGCTGACATCGAGCAGTTGTGCGCGGTGGAAGACGAAGGCGTGGAAGGCGTGATCTGCGGCCGCGCCGTGTATTCGGGCGACCTCGACTTCGCGCTGGCGCAGCAACGCGCCGACGAACTCAACGGCTGATCCACCCCCTCCCTATTGCACATGAGCGCTCAGGCCACTTGTCGCGACACCGCGTTCGCGGGCCTGCCCGCTTGCGAATTGACGCTGCCGCAAGGCGACCGCCTGCTGGTCGCGCTGCACGGTGCGCATGTGCTGTCTTGGGTGTCGGGCGGGCAAGAGCGCCTGTACCTTAGCCCCCAAAGCATGTTGGACGGCCAAGCCGCCATTCGCGGCGGTGTGCCCGTGTGCTTTCCGCAGTTCAACCAACGCGGCCCCATGGCCGAGCGCCTGCCCAAACACGGCTTTGCCCGGAACGTGGCCTGGTTGGCCGACGCGCCCGAACTGGGTGCCGAGCATGCCCGCCTCACGCTGCGCCTGAACGACAGCGTCCAAACCCGCGCTTGGTGGCCCCAAGCCTTTGCCTTGGCGCTGCACATCGACCTGAGCCCGGGTGCCGTGCAACTGACGCTGGACGTGCACAACACAGACACCCAAGTGCTGGCGTTCTCTGGCGCACTGCACACCTATTTGGCCGTACCCGACGTGACGCAGGCCACGCTGCAGGGCTTGGGCGGTCAGCCCGAGTGGGATTCACTCACCGACACCCATGCGCAAGCTACCGACACGATCCGCTTTGCCGCTGAATTTGACCGCGTCTACGAAGCCGGACCAAAGCCCATGACGCTGAACGATACCTTGCACATCAGCCAAAGCCCCAGCTGGGCCAACACCGTGGTCTGGAACCCCGCCCAAGACCTGTGCAAACGCCTGGCCGACATGCCCGACGACGGATGGCGGCACATGCTGTGCGTCGAGGCCGCGCAGGTCTACACACCCATCACCTTGCCTGTGGACGGGCGCTGGGCGGGCTGGCAGCGCTTGCAAGTGCTGAAACCCTAAAAAACCCTGAACCCATTCAACCAGAGAAGTCTCCATGCTCGCCAAACGCATCATCCCTTGCCTCGACGTGACCGGCGGTCGCGTGGTCAAGGGCGTCAACTTTGTCGAACTGCGCGACGCCGGAGACCCGGTCGAAATCGCGGCCCGCTACAACGAGCAGGGCGCAGACGAACTCACCTTCCTCGACATCACCGCCACCAGCGATGGCCGTGACGTGATCCTGCACATCATCGAAGCCGTGGCCAGCCAGGTGTTCATTCCACTCACCGTGGGCGGTGGCGTGCGCACCGTCGAAGACGTGCGCCGCTTGTTGAACGCGGGTGCCGACAAAACCAGCTTCAATTCGGCCGCCATTGCCAACCCGCAAGTCATCCGCGAAGCGTCTGCCAAATACGGCGCGCAATGCATCGTGGTCGCCATCGACGCCAAGCGGCGCAGCGGTGAAGACGAACAACGTATTGGCACGAATGGTTTGCCCATGGGCCCCGGCTGGGACGTGTACAGCCATGGCGGCCGCAAAAACGTGGGCCTGGACGCGGTGGCCTGGGCCACCCAAATGGCCGAGCACGGCGCTGGCGAAATCCTGCTCACCAGCATGGACCGCGACGGCACCAAGAGCGGCTTTGACCTGCAACTGACCCGCGCCGTGAGCGACGCGGTGACCGTGCCCGTGATCGCCTCTGGCGGCGTGGGCAACCTCGACCACCTGGCCGACGGCGTGAGCATCGGCGGGGCCGATGCGGTGCTGGCGGCGAGCATCTTTCATTACGGTGAGTACACGGTGCAGCAGGCTAAAGCGCGGATGCGGGAGCGTGGGATTCAGGTCCGGTTGTAACGCACTGAACAATCGATCACCTTAGAGGTAACGCATCGAAAATCCTGAAACCGCTCGCGCACGTGATCGAGCAAGTGGGTGGATTACAAGAAGGCAGCACCGGATTTCATGAAAAAATTGTGCCACTGCAAAATCAAGTTTCATGATTCTGTATGTCCAGGCGCATGAGGCTTGCAGGCAATTCACCAAAAAGATGCATCGTTTCTGCTAGGATGTATCAACCGGGCCTAGCGGTACAAATCACGATAGGTGACAGATGCAACCACTTTATGACTCCATCGGCACGACTTACACCAAGTCGCGTAACGCTGACCCTCAAATCGTCAAGACCCTCTCGCAGACTCTAGATCTTCAGTCGTCACGCGCCTACCTGGACCTTGCGTGCGGGACCGGCAACTACACCGTCGCCCTAAACGGACTCGGCGGTACGTGGAGCGCCATTGATGTATCGACCGTCATGCTCACGCAAGCTAGAGAGAAGGACAACGCCGTGTCTTGGATTCAGTCCAGCGCGGACGAACTTCCTTTTCCCGACGGGTACTTTGACGGGGCCATCTGCACTCTTGCCATCCACCATTTCACTGATCTAACAAGGCCTTTCGCCGAGGTCTACAGAACCCTGCGGGGCGGAAAGTTTGTCCTCTTTACGGGCCTTGCCGAACAAATGCGGCACTACTGGTTGCACCACTACTTTCCGGAGATGATGGCGCGGTCCATCGCGAACATGCCTACAGAAACCAAGATATGTGAAGCTTTACAGGTGGCGGGCTTCAAGTCGGTGACTGTCAAACCGTTTTTTGTTACCAACGAGCTTCAGGATCTGTTTCTCTACTCTGGGAAGCATCGACCGAGCCTTTACTTGGATCCGGCCGTCAGGGCAAACATCAGTTCTTTCGCGCGACTCTCCTCTGAATCTGAAGTTCAGACCGGACTAGCTCAGCTTAGCACCGACATCCAGAGCGGCGCCTTCCCGAGCATTGCAGCCACATACGCCACCGAGCTTGGCGACTATGCGTATATTCAATGCACGCGCTGACACCTAACCCCTTGACCAAGGGGAGCGACATTGGCAGTCGAAATGTGGGTGGCGGTGCCGCCTTGATTCGCCATTGAGCTATTGTGTTGGCCCCAAGCTGATGCCGTTGGGCAAACTTCCGTAACAGCGCGGTGGCTGAATCGTCCTGCAGTACCGTGAAGAGCGAAGAAATTAAAAAGCAGCCTTCATAAGAAGGCTGCTTTGCAAACCAGCGCTATTTTTAGGAACCGATGGTCTTGCCGTCAGTGCGTTGGATCACGATGGTGGAAGACTTGCCCTGGTTAGCTACGGAACCAGGCCAAGTGGTGGGGTGCTGGATGTTGACGAAAAAGGTCTTGAGGTCAGGCGTGTAAGTCAGACCCGTGATCTCGCAGCCATCAGGCCCGGTCAGGAAGCGGGTCGACTTTTTCGTGACCGGATCCACCGAATACATGGCGTTGTTGCCAAAGGTGTTGGTGATGCCAGAACTGGTTGAAGCATCGGTTTGCACCCACAAGCGTCCTTTTGGATCAACGTCGATGCCATCTGGGCTGGAGAAGGTATCACCGCTGATGTTGCCCTTGAGGTTGCTGGCTGTCAGGCGTGGGTCGCCACCTTGCAAAAAGAGTTCCCAAGCAAAGGTGGTGGCTTTGGCACTGCTGGCGGTTTCTGTCCAGCGGATGATGTGGCCATGTGAGTTGCTGACACGTGGGTTGGCTGCATCGACCCTCTTGCGGCTGCCGTTGTTGGTGAAGGTGCAATAAATGCGGCGGTCTGGACCCACCGTCACCCACTCTGGGCGGTCCATCAGGGTGGCACCGGCCACGCGTGCGGCGGCCTTGGTTTCAATCAGCACGTCCGACTGCGTGTTGAAGTTGACCGTTGTCGCTGTAGGTGTCAAGCCCACATCGAGTTGTGTGACATTACCCAAATCTTGGGCGCCAGCCACCAGGCCGTTCACGCCTTGCGTCAGCTCTTTCCATGTGCCCGTGCCATCTGCCTTGAACTCGGCGGCATAGAGCTTGCCGGAGTCCAACAGGTCTTTGTTGGCGTCGCGGTTCGTGGGGTTGTATTTGTTCGCAGCCACGAATTTATAAACACAGCCAGGTGTGGAGTCATCGCCCATGTAAACGGCCAACGTGTTGTCGCTGTCGAGCATGTAAGCAGTGTTTTCGTGGTCGAAGCGGCCCAGAGCCGTTCGTTTGACTGGTGGGAAAACACCTTGCGGGTCAATTTCAACAACCCAACCATAGCCGTTGACAGGTTGTGTTGGGTCAAGGTAATTGTCAGTGGTTTCTTCGCAGGTCAGGTAGGTGCCCCATGGTGTCATGCCGCTGGCGCAGTTGTTGAGCGTACCGATTGCGGTGTTGCCTGCGGCTGCAGCGGCTGGTCCTTTGAGTGCAAATGTGGTGTTGCCGCTGTAACGCTTGTTGAAGGTGGAGTTCTTTTTGACCGTCCATTTACCGCCGCTTTGCATCACTTCAATCACCGATACGCCCACTGTGGACAAAATACGTTTGCGGGTTTCTGCGTCGGCATTGGTGATGTAGCTCGTTTGGGTCGCGCCAGAGGGCAAGCCATTGGGCTCCAAAATGAACAAGTCAGGCGCTTCATGGTTAATGGCCAACAAGCCGCCCACATTGGGATCTATACCTGGCAATGGGAAAAACACCATGCCATCGTGGTTGCCGCCAGACACCTTTTCCATGGCGACAGAGTCCATGGCAGTTCCCGTGAAGCCTGCAGCGCCCGCCAACACGGCGTCGCCCGCAGAAAACAACACCGAGGTTGTGTAGCCTTCTGGAACCACAACGGTGTTGCCCGTCACAGCAGGAATGCCCTTGAAGCTCAAAGCGTAAAGTGCACTCTCGCCAGCAAATGCACTGTTGCCGCTGCCGAAGGCCGTCAGCAATGCCGAGCCACCAAAAGCTGCAGCGAATGCCGCACCGACGCCACCACGCAAAATGGTTCTGCGCTGAGCGCCTGCCTCTGCCAGCACCTCGTGCATCATTTGGCCAGGGATTTCTACGATGTGGGTCTGTTTGCGCAATTCCGCACGGAGTTCGTCGGTAATGTAAGACATAGAGTAAGTTCAATTAATGAGGTGAATCAGGTGTATCGGGTGAATTTGAAAGTGATCTAACACCAACTGTCGAGTTCAAAAAATCTTGATAAAGGCTTCATGTGAAGCTTTGATGAAAAAACAATCGACCATACGCTGAAATGAACAGCTTCGGATTTTGTAGGTGCCCCACTCTTAACGGAGATGGCGCCATGATTCATGGCGTTATTGGGCAAGTGTGCAGTCCTGACACTTCAATGTCTTAAGATCACCCCCCTATGAATTGGCTCGACAAAATCAAATGGGATGACAAAGGCCTGGTGCCGGTCATTGCCCAAGAACAAGGCTCCGGCGACGTGTTGATGTTCGCCTGGATGAACCGCGAGGCTTTGCAAAAGACGGCCGAGCTGAAAAGGGCGGTGTATTTCAGCCGCTCCCGCAACAAGCTGTGGTTCAAGGGCGAGGAGTCCGGCCATGTGCAGACGGTGCACGACATCCGCATCGACTGCGACAACGATGTGGTGCTGCTCAAAGTCACCCAGTTGGGGCACGAGCCGGGCATTGCCTGCCACACGGGCCGCCACAGCTGCTTTTTCCAGAGCCTGCAAGCCGATGAGTGGCAGGCGGCCGATCCGGTCCTGAAAGACCCCGAAACCATTTACAAGTGAACGCCCCAAGCCTATGAGCAACCAAGACATCCTTGACCGCCTCGCGGCCGTGGTCGAAAGCCGCAAGCCCGCCAATGGCGGCGACCCCGAAAAGAGCTATGTGGCCCGCCTGCTGCACAAGGGGCCGGACGCCTTTTTGAAGAAAATCGGTGAAGAAGCCACCGAAACCGTGATGGCCGCCAAAGACGTGGACCATGGCGGGGACAAAACCAAGCTGGTGGGCGAGGTGGCCGACTTGTGGTTCCACAGCATGATCGCGCTGGCGCACTACGGCTTGACGCCCGCCGACGTGGTCAACGAGCTGGCCCGCCGCGAGGGCCTGAGCGGCCTGGAAGAAAAAGCCCTGCGCAAAGTGCAAGAGCGCGAGCGCTTGGGGGAGTAAGCTGCGCCCATGAACACACCACCCGTCGACGACAGCACCCACACCATCAGCTGGGTCAGCTACATCCTGCACCTGATTGTGGCGGTCAGCGCCGTGATTCCAGGAGCACAGATGGGCCCGGCTTTGCTGGTGGTGGCGCTGATCATCGATTTGGTCAAAAAAGGTGATACTGGCGGCTGGGAAGCCACGCATTTCAGCTACCGCATCCGCACGGTGATCTGGGCGGCTTTGCTGTACTTGGTCACTGCGCCTTTGTGGTTGTTCTTTTTCTTACCTGGCTGGGTGGCTTGGGTGGCCATTTCCATCTGGTTTTTGTACCGCATCGTGCTCGGCATGGTGCGCCTGAACGGGCAGCGCCCCGTCACTGACTGAATCCTCTTTTATCTCAAGCAAGCCATGACCGACGCCAACTGTATTTTTTGCAAAATCATCGCTGGACAGATTCCTTCGCGCAAAGTGCATGAAGACGATCATGTTTTCGCCTTCCATGACATTGCGCCATGGGCACCGATTCATTTCCTGATCATCCCCAAGTTGCACATTCCATCGATGATGCACCTGGCACCTGATCAAGCAGGCCTGATGGGCCATATGATGACTCTGGCGCCCAAACTGGCCTTGCAAGAGGGCTGCAACCCGTACCCGGAGGGCGGTTTCCGAACGGTGATTAACAGCGGGATGGAGGGCGGCCAAGAAGTGCACCACCTGCACATGCACATCATGGGCGGACCGCGGCCATGGCTGCGCGGTTGAAATTCGCGATTGTCATCAAATCCTTGTTTAATCAAGGCAGTTTCTTTGGAGAGGGCTTCAGCCCTTAGAATTCACCAATTAGTTTAGGAGATTTTCATGGGTACTTTTTCCATTTGGCACTGGCTGATCGTGCTGTTGATTGTGGTCATGGTGTTTGGCACAAAAAAGCTCAGGAACATGGGATCTGACTTGGGTGGAGCCGTCAAAGGATTCAAAGACGGCATGAAAGAAGGCGGCACCAAGCCCGATGAGGGCTCAGTGCCAGTGGCTGGTCAGGTTACCGCTTCCGCGCCGGTCGTCGAAAAGACAACCATTGACGTTGAAGCCAAGACCAAATCTTGATGCTTGAACGACTGGGCGCCGCACTGTGCTGGACTTAAGCTTTTCAAAAATGGCCCTCATCGGGGTGGTGGCGTTGATCGTCATCGGCCCTGAGAAGTTGCCCAAAGTAGCTCGCACGCTGGGCGCTTTAATTGGCAAAGCGCAGCGATACGTGTCAGACGTGAAAGCTGAAGTCAACCGGTCGATGGACCTGGAAGAGCTCAAGAAAATGAAAGAGACCATGGAGACAGCGGCTCGCGATGTAGAGCAAACTGTCCAAACCACGGCTTCTGATTTCGAAAAAGACTGGGCCAACACCACGGCTGGACTGAACAGCGATTTGCCCGCCATCGAGCCGCCTCCACCTTATTACGTCCGCCCTGACAAAAATTGGCGTCTCAAACGCGGTGCGATGCCGCAGTGGTACAAAGCCCGCTCCGGGGTGCGTACCAAAGCGCTTTCAGGTGCTGCACGCGTGGCCCGTTACCGTCCTAAGCTCCTCAATTCTCCGTGACGCTGGCGCACCTTGGGTGCTCAACGTCCAACTGACCCTGCCATGTCCGACACCCCTTCCCAGCCCGACGACGAACTCAAAGGCTCTGAGCAACCATTTGTTGCACACTTGATCGAGTTGCGCGACCGCCTCATGTGGGCCGTGGCCGCAGTGGCCTTGGCCGCCGCCGTTTTGGCCATCTATCCTGGGCCGGGCAATTTGTATGACATTTTGGCGGCACCTTTGGTGGTCCACTTGCCTAAAGGTGCCACCTTGATCGCCACCTCGGTCATCTCACCTTTCATGGTGCCGCTCAAGATTTTGCTCATGAGTGCTTTCCTTATCGCTTTACCGGTGGTCTTGTACCAAGTCTGGGGATTCATCGCCCCGGGCCTTTACAGCCATGAGAAAAAGTTGGTCATGCCCTTGGTGGTTTCCAGTACCTTGCTTTTTTTCATTGGGGTGGCGTTTTGTTACTTCTTTGTGTTTGGCCAAGTGTTCAGTTTCATTCAGAGCTTTGCCCCCAAAAGCATCACTGCCGCGCCAGATATTGAGGCTTATTTGAGTTTCGTCCTGTCCATGTTTTTGGCCTTTGGACTGGCGTTTGAAGTGCCTGTGGCCGTGGTGGTGCTGGCCCGCATGGGTGTTGTGAGTATTCAAAAACTCAAGGAGTTTCGAGGGTATTTTGTGGTGCTGGCCTTTGTGATTGCCGCTGTCGTCACACCCCCCGATGTGGTGTCACAGCTGGCGCTTGCCATCCCCATGTGCCTGCTTTATGAGGTTGGCATCTGGGCGGCGCAAGTTTTTATCAAACACACTCAAGCTCCACAAGACGCAGATGGAGCTGCCAAAGAACTCTAAACGGTCAAACCAAAAACAGGCCATGTGGCTTTTTGGTGTGTTCTAAAAGCGTTTGACATTGATCTGTTCGTTACTTGCGTGGTTTGTTGACCGCAGGCCTTTCGGCAGGCGTTAGGCGAAGAGTTACTTCACCTTGACGACGCCAAAGGTTCACCTCTGTCGGCACGCCTGGCTTTAACCCAGCGACTTGGGTCAACAATTCGGAGACATTGCTCACCGGTTGACCTGCGACTTTGACAATCACATCACCAGGACGAATCCCGGCTGATGCTGCGGGCCCGTTTTTGAGTACACCAGTGATGACCACACCGTAGGGAATGCTTTGGCCCGATGCAGGCAACTGAAAAGTTTGAGCCAACTCAGCAGACAGGTCTTGAGGCTCCACGCCAATCCAGCCCCGAATCACTTTTCCTTTTTTCAGCAGATCCTGCATGACTTGTTTGGCTGTAGAAATTGGAATGGCGAAGCCAATGCCCATGTTTCCGCCTGAGCGAGAATAAATGGCGGTGTTGATGCCCATCAGGTGACCGTTCACATCCACCAAGGCTCCGCCAGAGTTTCCGGGATTGATGGCTGCATCGGTTTGGATGAAGTTTTCAAAGGTGTTGATGCCCAGTTGATTGCGCCCCAAGGCGCTGACAATGCCCGAGGTCACGGTTTGCCCCACCCCAAAAGGGTTGCCAATGGCCAACACAAGATCACCGACTTGCATGTCCTGAATTTGACCCAGCACGATGACCGGTAACTTGTCCAGAGTGATTTTGAGCAAAGCCAGGTCGGTCTCGGGGTCTGATCCAATGACCTTCGCCAGTGTTTTTCGGCCATCACTCAAAACGACTTCAATGTCATCGGCGTCTTCAATCACATGGTTGTTGGTCAAAATATGACCTTCTGAGCTGACGATCACGCCACTGCCCAAGCCGGCCGGATTTTGCTCGTCTTGCTCGCCATGAAAAAACTTGAACCAAGGGTCCTGCCCTTTGGCGGTGTGCGACTGATTCTTGCTGGTGTTGATGCTCACGACGGCGGGTGAGGCCAAGCGGGCAGGGGTGCTCAGGCTTCCTGCTGAGCGGTTGTTCGGGCTGGCAACAGGTGCTTGAAGCAAGGTCACCCCCCCAGTGGAACGACTGGCCCGGTTCAGCCATTCGGGCTGGAGTGTGGCGATCACAAACCAGAGGGCCAACAAAACCGTGACCCATTGAGAAAATAAAAGCCAATAGCGTTTCATGTTTTCCATTGTCCTTGATTCAAGTCCTGCATCCTCGCTGGAGCCCTTATTTTCTGTTGGGCGTGATGAGGCATTGCGCCACAATACCCATTCAAAATGAAAGTCAGATTCAGATGACCCATGTTCAAGACTTGAGTTTGGCCTTTGATGCCTTGCTTCAACCCGATAAGTTTCGCGATTACGGACCCAATGGATTGCAGGTTGAAGGCGATCGGGATGTGAAATTGTTGGTCAGCGGTGTGACGGCCAGTCGAGCCTTGATCGAGGCAGCCATTGCAGCCAATGCCGATGCGGTGTTTGTTCACCATGGCCTTTTTTGGCGGGGACAGGATGGTCGGGTTGTCGGGTGGATGCGAGAGCGATTGCGTTTGTTGCTGTTGCACGGCATTCACTTGTTTGCTTATCACTTGCCTTTGGATGCCCATGCCGAATTGGGCAATAACGCCCAATTGGCCAAGGTACTGGGCTTGCAAACCGAGGGTCGATTTGGTGAGCAGAGCTTGGGTTTTGTGGGGTCTGCCACCCAAACATGGTCTCGGCCCCAAGAGCTTGCCGATCATGTGGCAGACACTTTAGGCCATTCGGTCGTCTGTGTCGCAGGCGCTGACAGGCCGGTGCGCCGTGTGGCTTGGTGCACAGGGGGGGCGCAGTCTTACTTTGAGGCCGCCATTGCTTTGGGCGTGGATGCGTTCATCACGGGTGAGATTTCTGAACCGCAAGCCCATTTGGCCAAAGAGACCGGGGTGGCTTTTCTGGCTTGTGGTCACCATGCAACAGAGCGTTATGGCGCACCTGCAGTCGCTGCCCGTGTGGCTCAAGACTTGGGCCTGCAACATCGATTCATTGAGATCGACAACCCAGCATGAGTCAAAACAAATGACCACCTTTTTTGGATGTTCTGAGGCCAAGCAGGATCGTCCCATCGTCCTGACCTTGGGCGACCCTTGTGGCATTGGCCCGGAAATTGTGGCTCGCGCTTGGTGCCAGGCCCCTGAACTGACCCAGGCCTGTTTTGTGGCGGGCGATGTGGGTGTGATGCGACGGGCCATGTCCTTGTTGCTCAGTCCGGTGAATTTTCCTGTGTGTGAAATCGAGTCCCCACATGAAGCACTGCATATGCCACCGCGTTGCTTGCCTGTCCTGCAAGTAGGGCCCGTGGCACCTGTGTTGACATGGGGGCAAATCGATTCGCGCGCAGGGCGGATGGCGGGTGATGCGGTGCTGTGGGCGACTCAAGCGGCTTTGCGGGGTGAAGTTGCTGCGTTGGTCACAGCTCCCTTGCACAAAGAAGCCCTTCATGCGGCGGGTTCGCCCTACAACAAATACCCAGGACATACGGAGCTGCTGCAGGACGAGGCGGCACGTTACCTTGGCGTACCTGTGGCTCAATTGCCTGTGCGCATGATGTTGGCCAACGATGATTTGCGCACTGTGCTGGTGAGCATTCATGTGTCCTTGCGTGAAGCATTGGATGCCATTACCCACGAACAAGTAGCGCAAACATTGAGAATCACCGATGCGTCATTGACCCGCTTGTTGGGGTACAGACCTCGGATCGCGGTTGCGGGGGTCAACCCGCACGCAGGGGAAGGGGGCTTGTTTGGTCGCGAGGAAATCGATGTTTTGCAACCCTGTGTCGAAAAAGCCCGGCAGGACGGTTTGGATGTGCAGGGGCCTTTTGCGCCCGACACGGTGTTCATGCGCGCGCGAAGGCAATCGAACGGACACCGAGAATTTGATGTGGTCATTGCCATGCACCACGACCAAGGTTTGATTCCCGTTAAATACTTGGGTGTAGAGCAGGGTGTGAACGTGACTTTGGGCTTGCCCATCATCAGAACCAGTCCGGACCATGGAACGGCCATGGATTTGGCTGGAAAGGGCCGAGCCGATGCGTCCAGTTTGATTCAGGCCCTGCGCCTGGCACGACAAATGGCAGGCGCGGGCTGAACAAATGCGTGCTTAGCCTTTGTGTTTGAGGCTGTCCCGGATTTCACGAAGCAGCAACACATCTTCAGCGGTTGCTGTTACTTCTTCAGGCTTGCTGTCTGCCGCTTGTTTGGATTTGAGTCGGTTGATTTGTTGGATCATGACAAAAATCACAAGCGCCAAGATCAAAAAGTTCAGGGCGACCGTGATGAAATTGCCATAGGCAAAGACGGCCCCCAGTTTTTTGGCTTCAACCAAAGGCAGGCCTGCTGCCTGACCTGACAAAGGCCAGTAATAGTTGGCGAAATCAAGGCCGCCAAAGACCACGCTCACCAAGGGCATGATCAAATCAGCCACCAATGAATCGACAATTTTGCCAAATGCCGCTCCAATGATCACGCCAACAGCAAGGTCCATGACGCTGCCCTTCAATGCAAAAGATTTGAATTCCTGAATAAAAGACATCTAAAACTCCCAAAAAGTAAAAAAACAGGGTTCCATTGTGACGCATGTGGGCAAAGCAAGGAGATCTTGTCAGTCGTGTGCTTTTTTCACTCCGGTACAATCGCGGGTTGACCCTGATAACGACTCGCTAGAGGATTTCCATGAGTGACACCCCAGTCGACAACAGCAAGCGAACATGGCTGATCGCCTCCACTTGCGCAGGTGCCGTAGGCGCTGGCTTTGTGGCCACCCCCTTCGTCAGCAGCTTCCAACCCTCCGAGCGAGCCAAAGCGGCCGGTGCGGCGGTCGAAGTGGATATTTCCGCTTTAAACCCAGGTGAAAAGCTGACGGTCGAATGGCGTGGCAAACCCGTTTGGATCATGAAGCGCTCGCCCGAGCAGCTTGCATCCCTCAAGAAGATTGAAGGCCAGCTGGCCGATCCTGCTTCGGATCGCACAGCCTACCCCACCCCTGAATACGCCAAAAATGGCCACCGCTCCATCAAGCCAGAAATCATGGTGGCTGTGGGCATTTGCACCCATTTGGGTTGCTCGCCAGGCGACAAGTTCGCCACAGGCGCTCAGCCATCGCTGCCCGACGATTGGGCGGGCGGTTTTTTGTGTGCTTGTCACGGATCGACCTTCGATTTGGCCGGCCGTGTTTTCAAGAACAAGCCTGCGCCCGACAACCTCGAGGTGCCGCCTCACATGTACCTGTCTGACACCAAGTTGATCATTGGTGAAGACAAGAAGGCTTGATGGAGAACAACATGGCTCATTTCAAAGAAATCTCCCCGAACGCCCCCGCGGGTGAAAAACTGCTCAACTGGGTGGACAACCGCTTTCCCTTGTCCAAGCTGTACAAAGATCATTTGTCTGAGTACTACGCTTCCAAAAACCTGAATTTTTGGTACGTGTTTGGCGCGCTGTCGCTCTTGGTCCTCGTGATCCAAATCGTGACCGGCATTTTCTTGGTCATGCATTACAAGCCAGACGCAGCGCTGGCATTCGCTTCTGTCGAATACATCATGCGCGATGTACCTTGGGGCTGGTTGATTCGTTACATGCACTCGACAGGCGCATCTGCGTTCTTCGTGGTGGTTTACCTGCACATGTTCCGTGGTCTCATTTACGGCAGCTACCGCAAGCCGCGCGAGCTGGTCTGGATATTCGGTTGTGCCATCTTTTTGTGCTTGATGGCAGAAGCTTTCATGGGTTATCTGCTGCCTTGGGGCCAGATGTCCTATTGGGGTGCTCAGGTGATCGTGAACTTGTTCTCGGCCATTCCTTTCATTGGCCCTGATCTGGCTTTGTTGATCCGTGGTGACTTTGTGGTTGGCGACGCCACCTTGAACCGCTTCTTCAGCTTCCACGTGATTGCCGTACCTTTGGTTTTGTTGGGTTTGGTGGTAGCGCACATCATCGCGTTGCACGAAGTGGGTTCTAACAACCCTGACGGTGTTGAGATCAAAGCACCCGACGCACCCAAAGACGCTCGCGGTAATCCCTTGGACGGCATTCCCTTCCACCCTTACTACACCGTTCACGACATCATGTCGGTCAGCATCTTCTTGATGGTGTTCACCGCCATCGTGTTCTTTGCGCCTGAAATGGGTGGTTATTTCCTCGAATACAACAACTTCATCCCGGCCGATCCACTGACCACGCCTTTGCACATTGCCCCAGTTTGGTATTTCACACCTTATTACTCCATGCTTCGTGCGATCACCGGCGAGATGATGTATGTGTTGATTGCTTGCGTGGTGGTCGGTGCCGTATTGGCTGTGGCCAAAGGCAAACTGCCCACACTGCTCAAGGGCGCTGTGATCGGGGGGGCCGTGGCGCTCTCCGCCATGATGCTGGCCATCGATGCCAAGTTCTGGGGAGTGGTGGTGATGGGTGGCGCTGTGGTGATCATGTTCTTCTTGCCATGGTTGGACAACAGCCCGGTCAAGTCGATCCGTTACCGCCCTGACTGGCACAAATACATGTATGCCGTGTTCGTCATCAACTTCCTGATTTTGGGTTACTTGGGTGTTCAGCCCCCATCGCCCATCGGTGAGCGCGTCTCTCAAGTTGGTTCTTTGTTCTATTTCGGCTTCTTCTTGTTGATGCCATGGTGGAGCAAGCTGGGTACACCCAAGCCCGTTCCTGACCGCGTGACTTTCACGCCTCACTGACATCACGGAGATTCAAGAACATGAAAAACATCAAGAAACTCGCTTTGGGCTTAGTGATGGCCCTCGGTCTGATGACCGGTGCCCACGCGGCTGGTGGCGGCATCGCCTGGGACAAAGCACCTCAGAAAACCAACGACTTGGCCGCTTTGCAAAACGGAGCCAAGCTGTTTGTCAACTACTGCCTCAATTGCCATTCGGCTGCTTTCATGCGTTTCAACCGCTTGAAAGACATCGGTTTGACCGAGCAGCAGATCAAGGACAACCTGTTGTTTCCAACTGACCGTGTTGGTGACAACATGAAAGTGGCCATGGACCCCGTTTTGGCCAAAGAGTGGTTCGGCAAGAACCCACCTGACTTGACCTTGATGGCCCGCTCACGTTCTGGCCATGGCGGCACGGGCGCAGACTACCTCTACACCTACTTGCGCACCTATTACCGCGACTCGACCAAGCCGACAGGTTGGAACAACTTGGCCATGCCCAATGTGGGCATGCCCAACCCCTTGTGGGAGCTGCAAGGCGAGCGGGAGCCGGTTTATACAGAAAAAGAAGAGCACGGCCACAAAGTCCAAATCTTTTCTGGCTGGAATCAAGTCAAGCCGGGCACGATGACCCCGTTGCAATACGATCAAGCCGTTGGTGACTTGGTGGGATACATGCAGTGGATGGCCGAGCCAGGCCAAAACGCACGCGTTCAAATCGGTGTCTGGGTTCTAATTTTCTTGACCTTCTTCACCTTTATCGCTTGGCGTCTGAATGCAGCGTATTGGAAAGACGTCAAGTAATTGATCTTTCACCCAGCCTCTGGGCTGGGTCTTGTGGAGTGGCAGGCCTTGGGGTCTTCCACTCTTTTTGATTTTTTGAGGAGCCTTTGCCATGATGGTGCTTTATTCCGGAACCACTTGCCCTTTTTCCCACCGTTGCCGCTTTGTGCTGTTTGAAAAAGGCATGGATTTTGAAATTCGTGACGTGGACCTCTACAACAAACCCGAAGACATCAATGTGATGAACCCCTACGGCCAAGTGCCGATCTTGGTGGAACGTGATCTCATCTTGTACGAGTCGAACATCATCAATGAATACATCGATGAACGTTTCCCCCACCCTCAATTGATGCCCGGAGACCCCGTTGACCGTGCCCGCGTGCGCCTGTTCTTGCTCAATTTTGAAAAGGAACTGTTTGCCCATGTGCTGACTTTGGAAAATCGCGCTTTGAAGGGCAGTGACAAAACGCTTGAAAAAGCGCGTGCACACATTCGAGATCGTTTGACTCAACTGGCTCCGGTATTCTTGAAGAACAAGTTCATGCTGGGTGATAATTTCTCCATGTTGGATGTTGCCATTGCACCTTTGTTGTGGCGACTGGATTACTACGGTATCGAGTTGAGCAAAAATGCAGCACCTTTGCTCAAGTATGCTGAACGCATTTTCTCCCGACCTGCGTATATTGAGGCTTTGACGCCTTCGGAAAAGGTCATGCGAAAGTAAATTGCTTTGGAGTTCACAATGATCAATGCAACCGAGTTGCCTTCGACCCGACCGTATTTGATACGTGCACTTTATGAATGGTGTTCAGAAAACGGCTTCACACCTTATGTCGCTGTCAAAGTTGACAATTCGGTCCAAGTTCCTCGTGAATATGTACAAGGCGGGGAAATTGTTCTGAATGTGAGCATGGATGCCACAAGCTCATTGAAATTGGGCAATGAATTCATAGAGTTCAAAGCCCGATTTGGTGGAAAACCTCGTGACATCATGGTGCCCATACATCGTGTCATGGCTATATACGCACGCGAAAACGGTCAGGGTATGGCTTTTCCGGTCAGTGATGATGAGTCAAGGCAGATTCCAGTCGAGTCGCTCGTTGCAACAAAAAGTGTTTTGCAAGCCGAGGAGCCACCACAGCCTCCACCCGTTGGATCGGGTCGACCTGCGTTAAAGCGAGTCAAATAAAAATTCTCTTCATCGGCTAACTTGGTCGAATAGCACGTTAAAATTCAGCCCGTGCCGCTTTAGCTCAGTTGGTAGAGCACCCGCCTTGTAAGCGGTAGGTCGTCAGTTCGAATCCGACAAGCGGCACCAAATTTTAAAAAAACCTTGATCTCCAAGATCAAGGTTTTTTTTTGCTTGTCGACTTGAAGCACCATCCCTGGGTGAGGACCATTACCGGTTTTGAACTTTGATGCGAATTGAAATCACACCCAAATCGCATTTGTTCAGGTGGGCCAATAAAGCTGGCACCATTTGACGGAGTTTGGCAGCAACGGCATTGGATTGAACCATCAGACACCAGCAACCTTCATCAAAAGGGCCAGCTTGGACATTGGGTCGCAAAGCAGAGGGTAACAAAGACCTGATGACGTTCATGCGCTGAGTGGAAGCATGGACGCGAGTCATCAGCGAGGCCAAGGACGGTGATTCCTGGGCAGCTTGTTGCAAGGGGATAGCGTGACGGCGGCGTTGCATGCGGTATGTTGGACTCCACCATTATCCAGCAAGGATGGCTGCTGGGATAAGGTCTTTGGTTGACTTGAGGGTGAGGCTAAAATCAACAAGTTAAGGCAAGCCCCCAGGGTGCAGCCAAGGTCGTGGGGCGCGTTGTCTCCTTAGACTGGTTTTCTTGAATCTTTTAACCTGACAGGATAGACGGTCTGTTTTTCAGCCATTTGCTGAAGGTGGATCAAATCAACATGGCCATCCCATTCCTTACCAAAATTTTCGGCAGTCGCAATGATCGTCTGCTTAAGCAATATCGTAAAACAGTTGAGCGCATCAATGCACTTGAGGCCGGTCTGGAGGGGCTGAGTGATGATGAATTGAGAAGCAAGACTCAGCAATTTCGTGATCGTTGTGCCGCAGGCGAGACTTTGGATGCCTTGTTGCCCGAGGCATTTGCTGTAGTTCGTGAGGGCTCAAAGCGCATCATGAAAATGCGCCACTTTGATGTTCAGCTTGCCGGTGGTATTGCGCTGCACAACGGCAAAATTGCAGAAATGCGCACAGGTGAAGGCAAAACACTCACTTCCACCTTGCCTGCCTACTTGAACGCCATTGCGGGCAAAGGTGTCCACGTGGTCACCGTCAATGACTACCTGGCATCAAGGGACGCGCAATGGATGGGCAAGCTGTACAACTTTTTGGGATTGACAGTGGGCATCAATTTGGCTCAGTTGCCTCGAGAGGACAAGCAAGCCGCATACAACGCCGACATCACTTATGGCACCAACAACGAGTACGGTTTCGACTATCTGCGTGACAACATGGTCTATGAGGCTTATGACCGTGTTCAACGTCCTCTGAATTACGCCATCATCGATGAGGTAGATTCGATTCTGATCGATGAGGCGCGAACCCCATTGATCATCAGTGGCCAAGCAGAGGATCACACAGCCACATATTTGGCCATGAACCAGGTGGTGCCACTGTTAACGCGTCAAATAGGCGAAGCCGACCCCCGCACGGGTGAAGGGATTGAGGTTCCTGGTGACTTCACGGTTGATGAAAAATCGCACCAAGTTTTTTTGACAGAACAGGGACACGAAAAAGCGGAAGCCGTGTTGTCTCAGTTGGGGCTGATCCCTCAAGGTGCGAGCCTTTACGATCCAGCCAACATCAGCTTGATGCACCACTTGAACGCGGCGTTGCGTGCCATCAATCTTTACCATAAAGACCAGCATTACGTGGTTCAGGATGGTGAAATCATCATCGTGGACGAGTTCACGGGTCGATTGATGACCGGTCGACGCTGGAGTGATGGATTGCATCAGGCCGTAGAGGCCAAAGAAGGGGTGCAGATTCAGGCCGAAAACCAAACTTTGGCATCTATCACTTTTCAGAACTATTTTCGCCTTTACAACAAGATTGGCGGCATGACGGGTACAGCTGATACCGAGGCTTATGAGTTCCAGGAAATTTACGGTCTTGAAACCGTCGTGGTTCCGCCGCACCGTAAGAGCCAGCGAGAAGACCAACTTGACCGTGTCTACAAAACATCTCAAGAGCGCTACACCGCAGCGATTGCAGATATTCGTGAGTGCCATGAGCGTGGACAACCCGTCTTGGTGGGCACTACCTCGATTGAAAATTCTGAGTTGATCTCGAAACTCTTGACCCAAGAGAACTTGCCGCATCAAGTTTTGAATGCAAAACAGCATGCCCGAGAAGCGGACATCGTTGCGCAAGCAGGGCAGACCGCCATGATCACAATTGCCACAAACATGGCGGGTCGTGGAACCGACATTGTGTTGGGTGGCAATATCGAAAAGGATGTTCAAGCGGTTGAGTCAGATGAAAGTCTCACACCCGATGATTGTCAGGTGCGTGTCAACGGTATGCGAGAGCAGTGGAAAGTCAGGCACGAGCAGGTCAAGGCATTGGGTGGATTGCGGATCATTGCCACAGAAAGGCATGAGTCACGGCGAATCGACAACCAGTTGCGCGGTCGTTCGGGACGCCAGGGTGACCCGGGTTCTTCGCGCTTTTATCTGAGCTTGGACGATCCCTTGATGCGCATTTTTGCCGGTGACCGCGTTCGCTCGATCATGGATCGCTTGAAAATGCCAGAGGGTGAAGCCATTGAGGCTGGCATTGTGACGCGGAGCATCGAAAGCGCACAACGCAAAGTTGAAGGGCGCAACTTTGACATTCGAAAACAACTGTTGGAATACGATGATGTGTCCAATGACCAACGCAAGGTCATCTATCAGCAACGCAACGACATACTGGATGCCAGCGATTTGACTGGTCAGATTGCAGGTTTGCGTGAAGGATGTTTCACCGACATGGTCAGACAATACGTTCCCGTCGAATCGGTGGAGGAACAGTGGGATTTGGTCAACTTGGAAAAAGTGCTGGCAGAAGAGTGGGGTATCGAGTTGGGCCTGAAAGACAAGGTTCAGGCTGCCAATGCGATCACCGATGAGGATATTTTGGAATACGTCGTTGACGCCGCCAATGTCAAGTTTTTAGAAAAACTCGAACATGTGGGCGCAGAGCAGTTCACCTCATTTGAGCGAATGATCTTGTTGCAAAGCATTGACACGCATTGGCGCGAACATTTGAGTGCACTCGACTATCTGAGACAAGGCATTCACCTGAGAGGTTATGCGCAAAAGCAACCCAAGCAGGAATACAAGCGCGAAGCTTTTGAGCTGTTTGGCCAGTTGCTGGATGCTGTCAAGAACGAAGTCACCAAAACTCTCATGACGGTGCGAATCGATTCGGGGGATCAAATCCAGCAAGCCGCTCAGGCCATTGAAGAGCGTGCTGAGCACATCAGCAATGTGACCTACAGTGCACCCGATGAAAATGGCCAAGCACAAACTCAGCCTTCTACCAACCTGTCCGGCCTGGCCAACGATTGGGGCCAAGTGGGGCGCAACGACCCTTGCCCGTGTGGCAGTGGTAAAAAATTCAAGCAGTGCCACGGCAAACTGGCTTGATCAAATGAGCTCCGAAAACGGACTTCGGTCCGTTTTGACGTTGATGTTGTGTGTATCCCATTTGTTTGAAAGATCTTCATGCCCGTGAATTTGCCCCCACTGGACCCCGAACAACTGAGCCCCATCGCGGGCGTGCGCATCGGCATCGCCCAAGCGGGTGTGCGCAAAGCCAACCGCAAAGACCTCACGGTGTTCTTGCTGGACGACGGTGCCAGCGTGGCAGGTGTGTTCACGCGCAACCGCTTTTGCGCCGCTCCTGTGCAGGTCTGCCGTGAGCACTTGGTTGCTGGAAGTGCCGTGCGGGCTTTGGTGATCAACACGGGCAATGCCAACGCGGGCACAGGCACAGCGGGCTTGGCCCATGCTCGCCAGACGTGCGAGGCTTTGGCCGCACTGCTGCAATGCGCCCCAACACAAGTGCTGCCGTTTTCGACCGGCGTGATCATGGAGCCGCTGCCCGTGGACCGCATCGTGGCGTGCCTGCCTGCTGCTCTGGCCGACGCGCAAGCCGCCAAATGGGCCACGGCGGCCGAAGGCATCATGACCACCGACACTGTGCCCAAAGCGGCCAGCGTGCAAGTGCAAGTGGGCGGAAAGACCGTGAGCATCACTGGCATCAGCAAGGGCGCAGGCATGATCCGCCCCAACATGGCCACGATGCTCGGCTTTGTGGCCACGGACGCATGCATTGATTCGGCCTTGCTGCCTGTGCTGGCCAAGCAGCTGGCCGATGGTTCGTTCAACCGCATCACCATCGATGGTGACACCTCGACCAACGACTCCTTCATCCTGATCGCCACGCACAAGGCGGGCAACGCTCAGATCACTTCGTTGGACAGCGCAGACGGCCAGACCTTGGTGCAAGGCTTGATGCAAGTGGCCCGCCAACTGGCGCACGCCATCGTGCGCGATGGCGAGGGTGCGACCAAGTTCATCACAGTGCAGGTCGAAGGCGGCCGCACGGGCGAGGAATGCCTTCAAGTGGCTTATGCGATTGCGCATTCGCCATTGGTCAAAACCGCTTTTTTTGCCAGTGACCCTAACCTGGGCCGAATTCTGGCGGCCGTGGGTTACGCCGGTATTGAAGACCTGGACCAGGGCCTGATCGAGCTGCACCTGGACGATGTGCATGTGGTCTCTCAAGGCGGCCGCCGCGCCGAGTACCGCGAGGAAGACGGCCAGCGCGTCATGAAAGGCAGCGAAATCACCGTGCGTGTGGGACTGGGCCGCGGCACGGCCAGCGACACCGTGTGGACCTGCGACCTGAGCCACGATTACGTCACCATCAACGCGGACTACCGTTCATGAATTCACCATCCACTTCTGCGATGGACCAACTGCTGGCCAAAGTCAGTCAGTTGGTGGACCGCATCGAATCGGTCTTGCCCCAACCTCTTTCTGCCCCCGACTGGACGCAAGCGATTGCCTGGCGTTACCGCAAGCGCTCGTCTGGCCATGGCGTGTTGGAGCCGGTGCGCCATGTGGCAGCCATGACGCTCGATGACCTCAAAGAAATCGACGACCAAAAAGAAAAGCTGCAGCGCAACACCGAGCAGTTTGTGCACGGCCGTCCGGCCAACAATGTGCTGCTCACGGGCGCACGCGGCACTGGAAAATCCTCGCTCATCAAGGCCTGCCTGAACACCTACGCATCGCAAGGCCTGCGCCTGATTGAAGTAGACAAGGAAGACCTGACCGACTTGCCTGACATCATCGAAGTGGTGGCGAGCCGCCCTGAAAAGTTCGTGGTCTATTGCGATGACCTGAGCTTTGAAGACGGCGAGCCGGGCTACAAGGCACTCAAGTCGATTTTGGATGGCACAGTGGCGGCCTCGACCCCCAATGTGCTGGTTTACGCCACCAGCAACCGCCGCCACCTGCTGCCCGAGTACATGAGCGAGAACCTCACCTACAAGCACACCGACGACGGCGAGGTGCACCCGGGTGAAGGCGTAGAAGAAAAGATTTCTTTGTCTGAGCGCTTTGGCCTGTGGATCAGTTTCTACCCCTTCTCACAAGACGAGTACTTGACCATTGCAGGCCAGTGGCTCAGCGCTTTGGGTGCCACGTCCTCGCAAATCGAAGCTGCCCGCCCCGACGCGCTGCTGTGGGCTTTGGAGCGTGGTTCGCGCAGCGGCCGTGTAGCGTATCAGTTCGCGCGGGACATGATGGGCCGCCAAGCCACTCAGCCATGAGCCAGGAGCTGCTGGTCGCCGATGGTGAGCGTGAGCGGCAAGACCTGACTGCAGGTCAGGCTGAGCGGGCCGTGGTGAATGTGGCCGTGGGTGTGCTGATGCAGGGCGAAGAGTTCTTGCTGACCTCGCGCCCAGATGACAAGGTGTATGCGGGCTATTGGGAGTTTCCCGGCGGCAAGCTGGAGGAGGGCGAATCGGTTGAGCAAGCGCTGCGCCGTGAATTGCAAGAAGAGCTGGGCATCACCATCGGGCAAGCGCAGGTCTGGAAAACGCAGATGGTTGATTACCCACACGCTTTGGTGCGATTGCACTTTTGCAAGGTATGGGACTGGCAGGGTGAGCTGCAAATGCGCGAAGCGCAATCGCACGCATGGCAGACTTTGCCTGTGACCGTGGTGCCTGTGCTGCCGGGCACAGTGCCTGTTTTGGGGTGGATAGCCCAAGAGCGCAGTTTCATTGGTGCGACCCACGGTTGATCACCGAAGGAACCGGTCGGCTCAGTGCAAGCGCGAGTCACCCAAAGTCTCGTCAGGCGGGGTGTTGTCGGGCAGTTTGAATTCTTCGTTGGCCCAAGCCCCCAAGTCATGACCTTTGCAGCGTGCGCTGCAAAATGGGCGATAAGGGTTGGTTTGGCTGTAAAGGCTTTGCCCAGCGCAGGCAGGGCATCGCACTTTGCGGGCAGTCAACATTTCAGGTCTTTCTGAGTTGCTCATGCGCACAAGGACATTTCAAAAGGGACATCTTCTGTTGTCGCCACCAGTTTACCGTCGCTTTGCTGTCGCATCATGCGGATTACCACGAGCAATCGGTTGCAGCTGATTTCGGGTGTGATACCCATCGATGAGTCGATTTTCAGTCGCAAAAGTTGGTAGGTGCGACCTTGAGGCAAGTTTTGCTGCAATTGGCCCAACGGTGCCATGACCTTTTGGTTGGTGCCTGATTCGCGCAGCATTTGAAGCAACATTTGAATCGCGTTGGACAGCGGTGCGAACGGGGCAGCCCAGGCATTCAGATTGGCTGATCGGCTGTTGGCATCGTGGTGTTGCCAAGCATGATAGGCTGGCAAGTCAAATTCGCAGGTCCCCCCCGGGATGACAACACGACTGCGCAAAGCCATTAAGAAATCACTTTCTGTGAGGCTTTGGCCAATTTTTCCGTTCACTTGGTTCAGAGAGTCGAAAAGCTCGTCAAGTTGAGCAATCAATTGGTCAAGTGCTTTTTCTGAAATGGCTGGGTTGCCTCTGTAGCTGCCGTAGAGCTGCTTTTGTCGCTCTAAATCCTTCAAAACGTCCGATTTGAGTTCAGATCGTGAACCCACCTCCATGATTTCAAACAGGGTGGTCAGCGCAAAGTGATGGTCGACGGACTCCACCCGCTGAGTCAGCTGACTCAATCGGTTAAAGAGCTGATGCAGTCGCAAATAGGTGCGAATGCGCTCGTTGAAGGGATATTCGTACAGTATCACGCAGCATTTTCCAGTTCCATAATCATAGCCCGAAGTCAGCGGCCACTTGAGTGACTTGAATTTCTAATTGATACAAAGACAAACCTTGGTTGAAAATAACCACGTCGGCACAAGCCAACCTTTGCGTTCGCGAAGCCTGATGCTGGATGATCCGTTTCACCTCTTGGGTGTTCAGGCTATTTCTGATCATCACCCTTTCACATTGGGTGTCCTCGTCGCAATCGATCACCACAACACGGTCCACTTGACGACGCCACCGTTCACCCGATTCAACCAACAGGGGAACATCAAAAATCAAGCATCGCTGGCCTTGGATCAGCGCTGCCTGAGTTTGTTCTGAGGTGATTTGACTGACCAAAGGATGGATGATGAGTTCGAGTTGTCTTTTGGCATTCGGATCTTTAAAGACAAGTTCACGCATGGCTTGCCGGTTCATGGCTCCGTCTGGACCGACCATGCCAGGTCCAAATGTTTGCTCAATGGCGTCCATTGCACGCCCCTGAGGAGCCGTTAAGTCTCGGGAAATGGCGTCAGCGTCTATGACTGTTGCCCCCAAACTTGCCCAAAGGCTTGCCACAGTGCTTTTGCCACTGCCAATGCCGCCTGTCAGGCCAATGCGCCATACGCGTTGAGTTGTCATACATGTTCAGATCTGAAAACTGGGCAAGGGGCCAAAAACCATCCCCCAAAAGCCAGCAAAAACCAGAAAGGGTCCAAATGGCAGGTATCCCTCTGGAGATAGTTGTTTCCGAGACTTTAACCAAATGCCGACCAATGCACCGGTGATGGAGGAAATCAATACCAAGGAAAGCAAAGCGGGCCAACCCAGCCAGGCTCCTAAAGCGGCGAGCAGTTTGAGATCGCCTTCTCCCATGCCTACTTTGCCTGTGATCCATTTGAACAAGTGCAGGACGAGCCACAACAAAAGATAGCCTGCACAGGCACCCCACAAAGACATGCTCAGAGAAATGCCCGTGCAACCCAAACTGCTCATCAGTAATCCCGACCAAAGCAAGGGTTGGGTGATGGCATCAGGCAAAAAGGTGGTGTCTGCGTCAATGGCTGCCAAAGCGATCAGTGCGGCTGAAAATCCGCACCAAACCAAAGCTTCAACCCCGAACCCGTGGTGCATGAAGGCCCAGGTAAACAAAAAGCCTGTCAAACACTCCACGCCCAAATAACGCCATCCAATGCGTGAGTTGCAGTATCGGCAACGGCCCTTGAGCAGCAGATAGCTCAGGACAGGGATGTTGTCATACCACCGCAGATCATGTTGGCATTTGGGGCAGTGTGAGCCTGGCCAAGCCAGGTTGTAGGTGGGTGGATTTGCGGGGACAGGCTGATTGGACATGCGGCTGACTTCTGCATCCCATTGGGCCTGCATCATTCGCGGCAGTCGGTGGATCACTACATTCAAAAAGCTGCCTACAACCAGACCCAGTAAAACAGGCAAAAACAGTGTCAAAAATGCATTGTTCATTTCAGAAAGCCTGACCCAGTCGAAAAATAGGCAAATACATGGCTACCAAAATGGCACCAATAAACCCCCCCAACACCACAATGATCAGCGGCTCCAGAAGGCTGGACAGACCATTGACCTGATCATCCATTTCGGTTTCCATGAGGGATGCGGCCCTGGCCAGCAAGCTGTCAAGAGAGCCGGTTTCTTCACCGATTGCGCAAAGTTGAACAATCATCGAGGGAAAACGTCGATTTTGCCCCATGGCCTCACTCAAACTGCCGCCCTGAGCCACGCGGCGCTGAAATTGCAGTGTCCATCGGGTAAAAACCGGATGATCGCAAGCTTGTGCGGTGGGTCCTAAAGCTTCCGTCAGGGGTACGCCTGCAGACAGCAAGGCTGAGAGGGTTTGACCCCAGCGCGCGACCACCGAAGTGGTGATCAGCGGGCCTACAACAGGCCATCGCAGCAACCATCTGGCCAACCATTGACGCCAGAGATCACGGGTTTGGCTTGGCCTTTGCAAAAACCAGAATGCCAGAATCAAGGCGATCAATAACAAGGGACCAGACTGAACAAGGGCATCGCTCAAGCTCACCACAATTTGGGTGGCCCAAGGTAATTCGGCACCGAAAGATTTGAAAACGTCTTGGAAAACAGGCACCACAAACACCAAGATCATCACCAAGATTCCCACGGCGACCGACAAAACTGCACTGGGGTACATCAGCGCAGAACGGATTTTGGAGCGCAGCGCTTCGTTTTTTTCCAGCGTCAGTGACAAGCGTTCCATCATCACGTCGAGGATGCCGGCGGATTCACCCGCTTGCACCATGTGCACATACAAACCGCTGAAGTGTTGGGGGTGTTTGGCCAAAGCGGCATGCAGGCTCAGTCCTGCCTCCACATCTCCTTGCACTTCATTCATGGTTTCAAGCAGGCCTTGTGAAGTCATGCTGCGACACAGCATGGTCAGCGACTGCAGCAATGGAACACCGGCGCGCAACAAGGCTGCCAATTGGCGCGTCATGGCAGACAAGTCTTTGGGTCGCACCTTGGGTGTCGAGTCCCACCAAAGACGGTTCACTTGTACATGTTGCAGACCTTGTCTTCGCAAGTGAGCACGGGCCAAATCAGCATTGAGTGCATGAAGCTTGCCTTGCTGAGATTGGCCTTGGGCGTTTTGTCCCTTCCAGGCAAAGCAGGGTGTCTTGCGAACACTGGGGTCTGGGTTCATGTCTCCTCCCTTGTGGCCGCCAAAACCTCGTCCAATGAGGTGATGCCTTGCAGGACCTTGCGCAGGCCGGCCACGCGCAAGCTGGGCACACCTTCCCGTTGAGCCAGTCTGGCCACTTCCTGTCCCACAGCATCGCCCAACACCAGGTTTTGCATGTCGGCACTCACAGGCATGACCTGAAAGATGCCGGTTCTGCCTGAAAACCCTTTGTGACAATGCTCGCACCCCACCGGTATGAAAACTTCGACTTGCTCGTTGGGCAAGAATTCCAGGCCAAGTCCTGCCTGATGCAAAACAACAGAGGGCACCTGCGTGGCTTGTTTGCAATGCACGCACAAACAACGCACCAGACGCTGTGCCGTGATCAAGGTCACGCTGGCTGCGATGTTGTAAGGGGCCAGGCCCATGTTTCTTAAGCGAACAAGTGTTCCCGGTGCATCGTTGGTGTGCAAGGTGGAAAGGACCAAGTGGCCGGTTTGTGCGGCCTGCACGGCAATGTGAGCGGTTTCAAGGTCACGTATTTCACCCACCATCAAGATGTCAGGGTCTTGCCTTAAAAATGCACGCAGTGCCACAGCAAAACTTAAACCTGGTTTGTCCTGGACATTGACCTGATTGATGCCCGCCAATTGGATTTCACAAGGGTCTTCAACGGTGGCAATGTTCACTTCTGATGTGTTGAGCATGTTCAGACATGCGTAAAGGGATTGCGTCTTGCCAGAGCCTGTGGGTCCGGTAACCAACACCATGCCGTGTGGCGCGCGGATGGCCTGAATCAGTCGTGCCAAGTCCTCGGGTTCGTAACCCAGTCGTGTCAGGTCCAGTTGTGCTTGTGCTGAATCCAAGATGCGAACCACCAATTTTTCACCAAACAAGGTGGGCAGGGTGCTGATGCGCAAATCAAGTGATCTTCCATCGCCCAAGTGAAGTTTCATTCGCCCATCTTGGGGTAAGCGTTTTTCGGCAATGTCCAGCCGCGACAAGACTTTCAAGCGGGAAGCCAATCGATCCTTGAGTGCCATGTGCGGGGTGGCCATTTCGCGCAATTCACCATCGATGCGCATGCGCACGCGGTAATGGTGTTCGTAGGGCTCAAAATGCAAATCAGACGCTTTCATGGCGACCGCTTTTTCGAGCAGTTGTTGTACGTAGCTAACGACCGGGGCATCGTCTGCGCTCGTGGAAGTTGGACGTGAAAGTAAAGGCTCCAAGCTGCCTCCAAATTGAATGAATACCAAGTTATTCAAATCATGATGCTTGAACGCGTTTTTGTAAATGATGGCGTTCACGATGGGGCTTGCTGTGCTGCTTGATTGCCGTCAAACAGGGCGTTCGTCAAGGACCTCTGTTTCAGCACCATCGGCCGACAAGGATGAAAATATCAACGACACGTCCGCATCAACAACTGGAGACAAACATGCACATTGGCATTGCCGGGATTGGCAAAATGGGATCAGCCATCGGTTCACGACTTTTGGCACAGGGATACACGGTGACGGTCTGGAATCGAACGCCCACCAAGGCGCAGTCCTTGCTTGATTTGGGTGCTCAGTGGGCACCAACACCCAAAGCCTTGGCAGAGTCGGTGGATGTGGTCATCACCTTGTTGACCAATGAGGCTGCTCTGGATCAGGTTTATGGCTCGGATTCCGGGTTGCTGGCCGGGCAGGTCAAAGGTAAGACATTCATCGACATGAGCACCGTTCGTCCTGCTAAACCCCAAGAGATGGCTCAGCGCGCTTTGGCCGTCAATGCCTGTTTTCTAGAGTGTCCTGTCGGAGGTAGCGTGGGCCCTGCTAAAGAGGGCAAATTATTGGGTTTTGTGGGAGGGCAAGCGCAGGATTTGGAGAAGGTCCACGCACTGCTGAACGTGGTGTGCCGACGTGTCGAGCATGTGGGCGCTCACGGTGCAGGTGCCACCATGAAATTGGCCGTCAACTTGCCTTTGATGGTGTATTGGCAAACCTTGGGCGAGGCCTTGTCTTTGGTTGAACCCCTGGGTCTCGACCCCCAAAGGGTGATTGACATCTTGTCTGAATCTTCAGGCGGACCCAATATGTTGAAGGTTCGGGGCAACATGATTGCCAAAACCTTGAATCAGCAAACCAGCGATCAAGTCACAGTGAATGTGGCCACCATGCGCAAGGACATGCAAGCCATGTTGGACCAAGGTCAGGCAACTGGAAGGCGCCTGCCCTTGACCGCACTGGCTTTGGAAAAGTTCGATGCGGCCGCCCAAAGCGGGCTGGATGGGAAAGATTGCTCTGAACTTTTGGTGTGGTGGTTGTCCCAAGGCGGCCACGCCTGAACGGCTAAAGGCCGACTTGTTCACACCCTCATTCGAGGCGCATTTCCCGGATGATGGTCCTGAACTGGTCCATTTGCCTGCGCAACATGGCGTCTTGTTCTGCAGGGGTGGAACCAACGCCTTCGGCACCCAAGTCATTCAAGCGTTTGATCACGTCAGGATGTCGAACCGCCGCGATCACTTCCTTGTTCAGCCGTTCGATGATGTCCTTGGGTGTTTTTGCAGGGGCGAAAACACCGTTCCAACCCTCAAGCTCCAGGTTGGGAAAGCCGAGCTCTTTGACGGTAGGAATATCTGGCAATCCGGGGATGCGTTTGGAGGCCGTGGTCGCCAGAGCTTTCAAGGTTCCGGCTTTGATCTCGGCCAAAGAGGAAGACAATTGGTCACCGCCTACTTGAAGGCGGCCAGCCAACAACTCCTGCTTCAGAGGAGCTGCACCCTTGAAGGGGATATGGGCGATGTTGACTTTGCCCTCTTTTTTGAAGGCCTCACCCAGCACATGCATGGTGGAGCCTGGGCCGGTTGATCCATAGTTGTATTGCAGCGATGGATTTGAACGCAACAAAGCGGCCAGTTCTTTGAGGTCCTTGGCGGGCACACTGGGGTTGGCGGTCCACACGAATGGGACGTAGACGGCAATCGAAACGCCTGCAAAGTCGGTATCCACGTTGAAGGGTGATCGGTTGGCCAGCGTTTGCGCCACCGAAGCCAACGGAAATGACAAGTTGTGCATCATGATGGTGTAGCCGTCAGGCGCAGCTTTGGCCATTAAATCGGCACCAATGGCACCGCCAGCGCCACCGCGGTTGTCAACCGTGACCGCTTGTCCCATGGACTCACTCATCTTTTGAGCCACGATGCGCGCCACGATGTCTGTGGTGCCCCCGGCCGGGAAGGGCACGATCATCTTGATGGGTTTAGAGGGGTAGGTTTGAGCCATGGCAGTTGGCGCAAGAGCCAATGCCATGAAGCTCATGAACCCTGATACAAAAATCAGACGCCTTGATTTGGAAGTTGAACGCATAAAGTCTCCTGCTGTTGTGTGCCCTTTGTATGGGAGCAAAGGTGAAAATGACTATCACACAGTCAACAGACCTTCAGCATCACCAACGTGACAAACTACGCAGGGGGTGACTGCTGTGCCAGATGCTTTCTCAGCAAGCGTTCTGGCCCATCATGTTCGCCGGTTGAGCAGTTGCGATGCCAAGACGACCATGGCGCTGCGGTAGGTGTTTTCTGGCAAAAGCATGGCTGCGTCAATGGCACGTTGAGCTTCGGCCGCAGCCGCATCGCGGGCGGCCTCCAGGGCCCCTGTCATTCGGACGATGGAGACAATGTCGCTCAAGCGATCCACGCTGCCCGTTTCAATCGCTTCTTGCACGGTTTTTCTTTGTGCTGCATCACCACGCTGCATGGCCAAAATCAAAGGCAACGTGGCTTTGCCTTCGCGCAAATCATCCCCCAGGTTTTTGCCCATTTCTGCAGCGTTGCCATCGTAGTCGAGCACATCATCGATCACTTGAAACGCCGTTCCAAGGGCTTGACCATAGTTGGCGCAAGCGCGTTCGATGTGATCAGGACTGTTGGCCAAAACGGCACCGAGCCTGGCGCTGGCCTCAAACAACTTGGCGGTTTTAGAGCGGATGACACGCAAATAACCCTCTTCGTCCAGAGAAGCGTCGTGCATGTTCATCAGCTGCAGCACTTCCCCTTCTGCAATCACGTTGGTGGCATCAGCCAAGATTTGCATCACGCGCATGCTCTGCGCATCCACCATCATTTGAAAAGCACGAGAGTAAAGAAAATCACCCACAAGAACACTTGCGGGGTTGCCAAAGCGCTCGTTGGCCGTGGCTCTGCCACGCCGCAAAGTGGATTCGTCAACGACATCGTCGTGCAGCAAAGTGGCCGTGTGGATGAATTCGACCACTGCAGCGAGGTTATGGCGCTGTGAACCGGTGAAACCCAATGCGCCGCAAGTCAACAAAAGCAGAACAGGACGAAGGCGTTTGCCCCCGGCAGAGATGATGTAATGGGCCACATCGCCGACCAAGGGGACGCCCGAATCGAGTCGTTGCGCAATGACACGGTCGACTTCGATCATGTCGGGCGACACGAGGTCGAGAACGGCGGCGGTGCTGTTTTCAGAGTCAGACAACTTGGGGCATCCGGCAGGGTGGCCTGGCTAGGCCTAGGCGATAAAAAACATAAAATTCAATGCTTCATGTGCATGGTGATTATATAGAGGACGGTGTGTCCGATGCCTGAATCAAAGGTCAAGTGGGCATTCTTGTCAGGTCAGAGAACTTGGAACGTGCTAAAATCGCAGGTTCCTTGGGGATCAGCCCTTGGAAACTTCCATTGAAGAGGTCTAATATGTACGCGGTCATAAAAACCGGTGGCAAACAGTATCGTGTTGTCGCTGGCGAAAAAATTAAAGTAGAACAGATTGCTGCGGACGTTGGCCAGGAAATCGTGATTGATCAAGTTCTTGCAGTCGGCAACGGCGCAGACCTCATGATCGGCACGCCCCTGGTGTCCGGCGCCACAGTCACAGTCACAGTGGTGGCACATGGCAAGCACGATAAAGTGCACATCTTCAAGATGCGCCGTCGCAAGCACTATCAGAAACGTCAGGGTCACCGTCAGCAGTTCACCGAACTGCAAATCGGCGCGATTGCTGCCTAAGGAGAATAGGTCATGGCACAGAAAAAAGGCGGCGGCTCTACGCGCAACGGTCGTGATTCCAAGCCAAAGATGCTCGGCGTCAAGGCTTTTGGTGGTGAACTGATCAGCGCTGGCTCGATCATCGTTCGTCAACGTGGCACCAAGTTCCATGCAGGCAACAATGTCGGCATCGGCAAAGACCACACTTTGTTTGCCCTGGTGGACGGCCACGTGTCGTTCTCTACCAAAGGCGAACTGAGCAAGCACATGGTCAACGTGTCACCGGCTGTCTAAGCCGGTCGCGCCCATGGCGAAGAGGAGCCCCGCAAGCCGGGGCTCTTCGCTTTTCTGGCTCCGTTTTGCATTGATGCTGGGGCCTCAAGCTACACTGGAAAACTCATGAAGTTTGTTGACGAAGCCTATATAGACATCTCCGCGGGTGACGGCGGGAACGGCTGCGTCTCGTTCCGTCATGAAAAATACAAAGAATTCGGTGGCCCCAACGGGGGTGACGGCGGTCGAGGCGGTCATGTGTTCGCTTTTGCCGACATCAACTTGAACACCTTGGTCGATTACCGTTACTCGCGCAGGCACGATGCCAAACGTGGGCAGCACGGCATGGGCTCCGACATGTTCGGCGCTGCCGGCGACGACGTCACCCTCAAAATGCCGGTGGGCACCATCATCACCGACGCCGAAACCGGCGAAGTGCTGTATGAACTGCTGGTGCCAGGCGAGACCATCATGATCGCCAAGGGCGGTGACGGTGGTTTTGGCAACATGCGCTTCAAAAGTGCGATCAACCGCGCGCCGCGCCAAAAAACGCCGGGCTGGCTCGGTGAAAAGAAAGAGCTCAAACTCGAGTTGAAGGTGCTGGCCGATGTCGGTCTGCTGGGCATGCCCAATGCAGGAAAATCCACTTTCATTGCGGCCGTCTCCAACGCACGTCCCAAGATTGCCGATTACCCCTTCACCACATTGCACCCCAATTTGGGTGTGGTGCGCGTCGGGCCAGAACAAAGTTTTGTGGTCGCCGATGTGCCGGGTTTGATCGAAGGTGCGTCTGAAGGAGCAGGCCTGGGTCATTTATTTTTGCGCCACTTGCAGCGCACCCGTTTGTTGTTGCATGTAGTCGATTTCGCTCCGTTCGACGAGAACGTTGACCCGGTCCAACAAGCCAAAGCGATTGTGGCCGAGCTCAAAAAATACGACCCGGGCCTGTACAACAAGCCTCGCTGGTTGGTGCTCAACAAGCTGGACATGGTGCCCGCCGACGAGCGCGAAACCCGCGTCAAGGATTTCATCAAGCGCATGCGCTACAAAGGCCCGGTTTTCCAAATATCGGCCTTGACCCGCGAAGGTTGTGAGCCGCTGATCAAGGAAATCTACAAACACATCCGTGCCCAGCAAATCATCGAGCAGGGCATTGTGGAGATTGACCCCCGCTTCACTGAGCAGGACAAGCCTCAAGAGCCGGATGCCGATGATCCGCGTTTCAAGCCGCTGCCCTCAGACGCCGATTGATTTGGCGGCCTGAGCCCAACTGTCGCAACCTGTTTTCCACGCCCAGTCAATCTCAGCATGACCTCGACCGCTGTTTCTACCCTATTGCGTGATGCACGTCGCATCGTCGTCAAAGTCGGCTCCAGCCTGGTGACCAACGAAGGCCGGGGGCTTGACGAGGGCGCGATTGGTGAGTGGTGCCGCCAAATGGCGCTGCTCAGCGCCCAAGGCAAGGAAGTGGTCATGGTCTCCAGCGGCGCGATTGCCGAAGGCAGGAAGCGCCTGGGCTGGACCACTCGACCCCAAGAAGTGCCCGCATTGCAAGCCGCCGCCGCCGTGGGGCAAATGGGTTTGGCACAGATGTACGAAACCAAACTGCGCGAAAACGGCATGGGCAGCGCCCAAGTCCTGCTCACGCACGCCGACCTGGCCGACCGCGAGCGCTACCTCAATGCCCGTTCTACTTTGCTCACCTTGCTCCAGCACCACGTGCTGCCAGTGATCAATGAAAACGATACGGTGGTCAACGACGAGATCAAATTTGGTGACAACGACACCTTGGGCGCTCTGGTGGCCAACTTGATTGAGGCCGACTTGCTGGTCATCCTGACCGATCAAAAAGGCCTGTACACCGCCGACCCACGCAAAGACGCTGCTGCCACTTTTGTGCACGAAGCCCGTGCCGGTGATCCGGCCTTGGAAGCCATGGCCGGTGGTGCGGGTTCCAGCATTGGCAAGGGCGGCATGATCACCAAAATCTTGGCCGCTAAACGGGCTGCCGGTTCTGGCGCGTCTACCGTGATTGCATGGGGCCGAGAGCCCGATGCGTTGCTGCGACTGAGCCGAGGCGACAGCATGGGCACTCTGCTGGTGGCGCAAACGGCGAAGAAACAAGCACGCAAACAATGGATGGCCGACCACTTGCAACTGCGAGGCTCGGTGACAGTGGATGCCGGTGCAGCCCACAAGGTGCTGAGCGAAGGCAAGAGCCTTCTGCCCATTGGCATGACGGGCGTAGCGGGTGATTTTTCACGTGGTGATGTGATTGCTATCCGAGACGAGCAAGGTACAGAAATCGCTCGAGGTTTGGCCAATTACGCGAGCGCAGAAGCCCGTTTGCTTTGCCGAAAACCCTCACACGACTATGCAGCCTTGTTGGGTTACGCCGCTGAGCCCGAAATGGTGCACCGCGACAACTTGATCTTGTCGAATTGACAGCAGGCCCCGCTCGACAACTTTCTCATTTAACCTTGTGGTTTGGGATCAAAGCTGGCACCCGGGGGTAATTCCATGTGGGCAGGAGGGTGCATCTCCATGGTGGAGAGGTCTGGTTCAAAAGCTTCTCGTGGCCCGCGCATACCGCCCCGCAGGTAGCGGTTTTGTCTTTCATTGCGCGGCAAAAAACGGGCGAGTTCAGTGAGGGCCGTTTCGTAAACGCCACGCTTGAACTCCACCACCACATCCAGAGGCACCCAATAATCGTTCCAGCGCCAAGCGTCAAACTCAGGGTGGTCCGTCGCACGCAGGTTCAGGTGATGGTCGTGAGCGACCAATTGGAGCAGGTACCAGATTTGTTTCTGGCCTTTGTAAAACCCACGAGCATCTCTTCGGATGAAGCGGTCTGGCACTTCATAGCGCAACCAGTCACGGGTCCGGGCAACGATTCGCACATGCTCTGGGTGGAGCCCCACTTCTTCATGCAGTTCCCGAAACATGGCTTGTTCGGGGCTTTCACCCCGGTCAATACCACCTTGTGGAAACTGCCAACTGTGGGTTCTGATGCGCTTGCCCCAGAAAACCTGGTTTCTCTGGTTGAGCAGAATGATGCCGACGTTGGGCCTAAAGCCTTCACGGTCAAGCATAATCAACCTCAAAATTTTAAATTGTGTCCATTATGCACGCCGTATCAGCGCGGTCTCTTGGATGTTTCCCTGATGTCCCAGTTTTGTTAGTTTCATGCCATGAAAGCTTCCCAGTTCCTGATTTCAACCCTCAAAGAAGCGCCCGCCGACGCAGAGATCGCCAGCCACAAGCTGATGACCCGTGCCGGCATGATCAAGAAGTTGGGCGCTGGCATTTACAACTACATGCCCATGGGTCTGCGCGTCATCCGCAAGGTCGAGGCCATCGTGCGCGAAGAGATGAACCGTGCCGGCGCCATCGAAATGACCATGCCCGTGGTTCAGCCGGCCGAGCTTTGGCAAGAAACGGGCCGGTTTGAAAAAATGGGGCCTGAACTTTTGCGCATCAAGGACCGCCACGGCCGTGACTTCGTGATCCAGCCCACCAGCGAAGAGGTGGTCACCGATGTGGTGCGCCAGGAAGTGCGCAGCTACAAACAGCTGCCCAAAAACTTTTACCAAATCCAGACCAAGTTCCGCGATGAGCGTCGTCCTCGCTTTGGCCTGATGCGTGGCCGCGAATTCATCATGAAAGATGCTTACAGCTTTGACCGCGACATGGACAGCGCCAAGGCCAGTTACCAAGTGATGGCCGGGGCTTACCGCAAGATTTTTGACCGCTTTGGCTTGACCTACCGCGCTGTGGCCGCTGACAGCGGGGCCATTGGTGGCGACTTGAGCGAAGAATTCCAGGTGATCGCAGCCACCGGTGAAGACGCCATCGTGTACTGCCCCACCAGCAACTACGCCGCCAACATGGAAAAGGCAGAGGCCTTGGCGCCCAGCGTGCCTCGCAGCGAGGCCAAGCAAGCCTTGACCAAGACGCCCACGCCCGGCAAGAGCACTTGTGAAGACGTCGCCGCCTTGCTGAACGTGCCTCTGTCCACCACCGTCAAGTCGCTGGTACTGGCCACCGACTCACTCAATGAGCAGGGCGAGATTGTGAAGTCACAAGTCTGGCTGTTGCTGCTGCGCGGCGACCATGACATGAACGAAGTCAAAGTGGGCAAACTGCCCGGCATGGAGGGCGGCTTCCGCTTTGCCACTCTGAGCGAAATTGAAGATCACTTTGGCTGCAAACCCGGCTATTTGGGCCCATTGGATCTGAAGAAGCCTGTGCACTTGGTGGCCGACCGCGACGTGGCCCTGATGGCCGACTGGATTTGTGGGGCCAACGAAGAAGACTTCCACATCACAGGTGTCAACTGGGGGCGTGACCTGCCCGAGCCCGCCTTGGTGGCCGACATCCGCAACGTGGTGGCGGGCGACAAATCGCCCGACGGCCAGGGCGAGCTGGCCATTGAGCGAGGTATTGAGGTGGGCCATGTCTTTTATTTGGGCACCAAATACTCCAAGGCCATGAATGCCACTTTCCTGGACGAAACCGGCAAGCCACAGTTTCTGGAAATGGGTTGCTACGGCATTGGTGTGACGCGCTTGCCCGCCGCCGCTATTGAGCAAAACCACGACGACCGCGGCATCATCTGGCCCGACGCCATTGCTCCCTTCACAGTGGTGGTTTGCCCCATTGGCATGGACCGCAGCGAAGCCGTCAAAACGGAAGCTGAGCGCATTTATGCGGCTTTGCTTGCCGACAGTGTGGATGTGATCTTGGATGACCGTGGCGAACGCCCCGGTGCCATGTTCGCTGATTGGGAGTTGATCGGTGTACCCCACCGGATCACGGTTGGCGACAAGGGTCTTAAAGACGGCATGGTGGAATACCAGCACCGCCGCGAGTCTGAGTCCAGCAAAGTGGCGGTGGCCGATATTTTGGGTCACCTCAAGGGGCGTTTGGCCCACTGAACACTGTCCTTTGGCCCATGTCACACATGGTCTTGCCGAGCCGCCGGGCCTGTTTGCTGAGCCTGTTGGGACCGCTGTTGCCCGTCGGACTGGCGCACGCCGGGCGACAAATCGAAGAGCCTCTTTCGCATGCGGTGCGTTCGGCCTTGAGCGCAGCAGTGGCCGCAGCTGCGCCGCCTGAACCCCTGCTGCCCACCGTCTCAGACCAGCAGATCTACGCGCAGTGGCAAGCGTTCAGCAGCCAGCGTTTGGCGCGTTACAAAACACACCCCACCGAGCGACAAGAGTTTTTGCAAACCCTTTGGTACGAAGCCCGTCGAGCGGGTTTGCCGCTGTCGCTGGTGTTGGGGGTGGTGCAGGTCGAAAGTGCATTTCGCAAATACGCCATTTCCAGCGCCGGGGCCATGGGCTACATGCAAGTCATGCCCTTTTGGGCGCGTCTGATCGGGGATGGCAACGAAAGCCGTTTGTTTCACATGCAAACCAATTTGCGTTTTGGCTGCGTGATCTTGCGTTACCTTCTGGACCGGGAGCGGGGTGATCTGTTCATGGGCCTTGGCCGCTACAACGGCAGCCGTGGCAAGTCAGCCTATCCACAATCTGTGTTGGCTGCGCAGAGCTTGTGGGTGCATGAGGCAGATTGAACGCAACAAAGCCACCCCAAGGTGGCTCTGTGCTGTTGGTCTGTAGGACCAGAGGGCGTGAAAAAAAGCTCGATCAGGCTTGGCCGTTGATGACCTGCTGCAACTCACCCGATTCGTACATTTCCATCATGATGTCGGAGCCGCCGACGAACTCGCCCTTGACGTAGAGCTGGGGGATGGTGGGCCAGTTGCTGTATTCCTTGATGCCTTGGCGGATTTCGGCGTCGTCCAGCACGTTCACGGTTTTGACCGTCTTGGGATCCACGCCGCAAGCTTTGAGCAGTTGAATGGCGCGGCCCGAAAAACCGCACATGGGAAAGTTGGCGTTGCCTTTCATGAACAGGGTGATCTCGTTGCCTTTGACGATTTCGTCGATGCGTTGTTGGGTGTCGCTCATGTTGTTGCTCCAAGTGGGGTCGGTGTCAGGTAAGTGAATTATGTCGCTGATTGAAAGTCTGCCATTTTCACAGGGATGTTGCTGTCACTTTGGCATGACTGCGCCTGTACAGCGCTCGATTCCGCCCAGATCGCGGCGCGACTGCGCCTGCACAAATCCGGCTTCGCGCAGCAGGGCCTGCACAAGGGCAGCCTGGTCCCAGCCGTGTTCCAGCAGCAGCCAGCCGCCAGGGGCGAGGCGACTGGGGGCCTGGGCAATGATCAGGCGGATGTCATTCTGGCCGTCGGGGCCACTGGTCAGGGCCTGCAGAGGCTCATGGGTCAGGGCGGCCAGATGCGGGTCGCCTTCGGCCACATAAGGTGGGTTGGAGACGATCAATTCAAACGGACCCGGCACGGCGTCCATCCAGTGGCTCAGCACGCACTTCACCGGCAAGTTCAGGCGCTGGGCGTTAGCGCTGGCCACGGCCAGGGCGTCGGCGCTGGCGTCCACCGCCGTCATCTGCGCTGCAGGGCGCTGGTGCTGCAGTGCCAGCGCCACAGCGCCGCTGCCGGTGCCCAGGTCCAGCACACGGGCTGGCTGGCCCACAGGCAGCAATTCCAGCGCCCATTCGACCAGGATTTCCGTGTCTGGGCGCGGGTCCAGCACGCGGGCGTCCACGTTCAGAGTCAGGCCAAAAAAGTCTTTGCGCCCGGTGATGTAGGCCACCGGCTCGCCCAGCAGGCGGCGCTGCAGGGCTTGGTCCCAGTTGTGTTGGTGGGCTTCGGTCAGCAGATCGGTGTCGTGGGCCAGCAGCCAAGCGCGGTCATGCTGCGGGCGCGCCAGGGCATGGAGCAAGAGAATTTGCGCGTCTACACGGGCCAAGCCTTGTCTCATGGCTTGTTGCAGGCATTCGGCCACGCTGGGGCTGGCTTGCGGGTCCATCATGCGGTCGCCCCGATTTCCAGTGCTGCCAGTTGCTCTGCGGCTTCATAAGCCTGCAGCGCATCGACCACGTCTTTCAAATCGCCTTCCATGATGGTGAGCAGCTTGTACAAAGTCAGGTTGATGCGGTGGTCGGTCAGGCGCCCTTGCGGGAAGTTGTAGGTGCGGATGCGATCGGATCGGTCGCCGCTGCCGATCAGGCTTTTGCGCTCGGCCGCGTCTTTGGCGGCACGTTCAGATCGGTCTTTTTCCTGAATGCGGGCTGTGAGCACCTTCAGGGCCTGGGCCTTGTTGCTGTGCTGGCTGCGGCCGTCTTGGCATTCGGCCACGATGCCGGTGGGCAAGTGGGTGATGCGCACGGCCGAATCGGTTTTGTTGATGTGCTGCCCGCCCGCACCGCTGGCGCGGTAGGTGTCAATCCGCAAATCCGACGGGTTGATCTTGATGGCTTCGGCCTCGTCCGGCTCGGCCAGCACCGCCACAGTGCAGGCGCTCGTGTGAATGCGGCCTTGGGTTTCGGTGGCTGGCACGCGCTGCACCCGGTGGCCGCCCGACTCGAACTTGAGTGCACCGTAAACCTGATCGCCTTCGATGCGCACCACGACTTCCTTGTAGCCGCCCAGCTCGCTCATCGATTCGGACACGATCTCACAGCGCCAACCCTGGGTTTCGGCAAAGCGCGTGTACATGCGCAGCAAGTCGCCCGCAAACAAGGCCGATTCGTCACCTC
>CAITSG010000210.1 GCA_903894995.1 uncultured Burkholderiales bacterium | reverse complement strand
TGAAGGAGTCCACCACAGCCAGACGACCTTCGCGGGCCAGCTGCGAGAAGATCGAAGCCATACCAGCGCGGTACATCTTTTTGTTGATCTTCTGTGTGAAGTTTTCGTCGGGCATGTTCGGGAAAATCCGACCACCGCCACGCCACAAAGGCGAGGAAGTCATACCAGCACGAGCGCGTCCCGTACCTTTTTGTTTAAAAGGCTTCTTGGTGGAGTGGTGAACTTGTTCACGGTCCTTTTGAGCGCGGGTGCCTTGACGGGCATTGGCCTGGTAAGCCACCACGATTTGGTGGATCAGGGCTTCGTTGTATTCGCGACCGAACACAGTCTCGGGCGCGTCCACTTTGGAAGCGGCTTGACCTTGGTCGTTCAGGAGTTCGAGCTGCATCAGTTCGCTCCTTTGACTTTGATGGCGGGACGCACAGTCACGAAGCCGCCTTTGGAACCGGGAATGGCACCCTTGACCATCAACAGACCACGGACTTCGTCAACGCGGATCACGGCCAGGTTCTGAGTGGTGCAAGTGACATCACCGAGGTGACCCGACATTTTTTTGCCAGGAAACACGCGGCCAGGGTCTTGGGCCATCGAAATCGAACCAGGCACGTTGTGCGAACGGCTGTTACCGTGCGATGCGCGCTGCGATTTGAAGTTGTGGCGCTTGATCGTGCCGGTGAAACCTTTACCGATAGATGTGCCTTGCACGTCCACTTTCTGGCCCACAGCAAACACAGCTGCCACAGGCACAGTGGTGCCGGCGGCGTACTGGGCTGCTGTGTCAGAGGTCACACGGAATTCTTGAATGATTTCACCGGCTTCAACGCCGGCCTTGGCCAGGTGACCAGCGATGGGCTTGGTCACACGCGATGCCTTGCGGGCACCAAATGTCACTTGCAAAGCGACATAGCCATCGTTCTCTTGGGTTTTGACTTGGGATACACGGTTGTTGGACACATCCAGCACTGTGACAGGAATGGAATCCCCATCATCAGTGAACAGACGCATCATGCCCACCTTGCGACCCAGCAACCCGAGGGAGTTACTAAGACTCATTGTTTTTCTCCAAAACTTTCACCGTGGCCACTTCAATTGGCAGCCCCGTTTGGTGTGTGAAAGAGGGTTAATAATTCTCACCCATAAGAGGTGAGCCTGAAATTATAGCCTGACTTGTCTATTGTGGCAAATCAGGCCTTATCTCAAGTGTTCGGATGGCTCTTCAACCACCCCAAACCGCATTACTGCAGCTTGATTTCGACGTCCACGCCCGCGGGCAAATCGAGTTTCATCAAGGCGTCTACAGTTTTGTCTGTAGGGTCCACGATGTCCATCAAACGCTGGTGCGTACGGATTTCCAACTGGTCACGGCTGGTCTTGTTGACGTGTGGTGAACGCAAAATGTCAAAACGCTTCATGCGAGTTGGCAAAGGCACGGGGCCCTTGACAATCGCGCCTGTACGCTTCGCAGTGTCAACGATCTCGGCAGCGGACTGGTCGATCAATTTGTAGTCAAACGCTTTCAGGCGGATGCGGATTTTTTGTTTGGATGACATGTCAATTCCTTGTGGTGAGTATTCTGCTTGCTACAGCGCAAAGGCCAAGCCTTTGCGCTGCTGCGCCACAAAAGAATTAAGCAAGGATCTTAGCAACAACGCCAGCGCCAACTGTGCGGCCACCTTCGCGGATGGCGAAGCGCAAGCCTTCTTCCATCGCGATGGGGTTGATCAACTTCACAGTGATCGACACGTTGTC
>CAITSG010000209.1 GCA_903894995.1 uncultured Burkholderiales bacterium | reverse complement strand
TACAACACATCGGCCATCGTGATTGGCCCCGCCTTGTACGGCAAGGTGAACTACGACACCTTGAAAGACTTCGCGCCCGTGGCCCTGACGGCCAGCGTGCCCATGGTGCTGGTGGTCAACCCGCAGCTGCCCGCGCGCAGCGTCAAAGAGTTTCTGGACCTGGCCAAATCGCGCCCCGGCGCACTGAACTACAGCTCCTCGGGCACCGGCACCATCACGCATTTGGCCAGCGCCATGATGTCCACGCAGACCGGCGTACAAACCCAGCACATCCCCTACAAAGGCAGCGCGCCGGGTCTGGTCGATCTGGCTGCAGGTCAAACCCAATTCATGATCGACACCATCAACACGGTCTTGCCTTATGTGCGCGACAACCGCCTGCGCGGCCTGGCGGTGACCAGCATCAAGCGCTCCAGCCTGCTGCCCGATCTGCCCACGCTGGCCGAATCGGGCATGCCCGGCTTTGATGCCGCCGCCTGGCAAGGCATTGTGGTGCCCACCGGCACTCCGGCCGACATCATTCAAAAGCTCAACACCGAAGTGAACAAGGCACTGGCCCACCCTGATTTGCGCGCCCGCTTGGCCGCACAAGGCGCTGAGATTTTGGGCGGAACACCTGCCGAATACGCGGCCCACCTGCGCACCGAAATGCCACGCTGGGCCAAGGCCGTGAAAGACTCGGGCGCCAAGGCCGAGTGACGCTCGGGGCCAGCCAAATGCAGGGCATTCCCCTCATAGGAGGGACGCCCCCGTCGCGATAAGCCCCGCAAACCACCCTCCATCGCCCCGAGGGCGGGGCTCCTACAAAATGCAGGCTGCCTCCTGTAGGAGCGACGCCCCCGTCGCGATGAGCTCCGCAAACCACCCTCCATCGCCCCGAGGGCGGGGCTCCTACAAAATGCAGGCATCCTCCCGTAGGAGCGACGCCCTCGTCGCGATGAGCCTCGCAAGCCACCCTCCATCGCCCCGAGGGCGGGGCTCCTACAAAATGTCAGGCATCCTCCCGTAGGAGCGACGCCCCCGGCGCGATGAGCCTAGCAAACCACCCTCCATCGCCCCGAGGGCGGGGCTCCTACAAAGGGGTGGGCCCCATCGCCAGCAGCGCTTGCACCGCCTCTTCGCTCAGACCTGCCTCGCGCAGCACCTCGGCGCTGTGCTGGCCCAGACGTGGGGCTGGTTTTTGCACGCGCAATCCCGGCGTGCCAGAAAAACTCACGGGCACGCCAATCTCATGCACCCGCCCCTCACTGGGGTGGTCCACTTCCTGCAGCATGCCCACCGCCCGCAAATGCGGGTCCTGCAACAAACTCTCGACATCGTGCATGGGCATGCAGGGGATATCGGCCTGATCGAGCAGTGCCATCCAGTGCGCGCTACTTTGCGTGGCCATGGCATCGGCCACCATCCGGTACAGGTCGTTGATGTGCCGGGTCCTGGCCCCAATGCTGCCAAAGCGAGGATCCTGCGTGAACAAATCGCCCTGGCCCAGCAGTTCCAGAAACTTTTGCCAATGGCGGTCGGTGTAAATCAACACACACAAATGGCCGTCCGTGGTCGGATAAGGCCTGCGCTCTTGCACCAGCAGTCGGGCGTAGCCGGTCGGCCCCAGCGGAGGCTCGAAGGTGGCACCGGCCATGTGCTCGCCCAACACATACTGCGCCATGGTTTCAAACATGGGCACCTCCACCGCCTGCCCCAAGCCCGTTTGGTGACGCGACAGCACCGCCGCCAATATGGCGTTGCAGGCCATCAGTCCCACGGTGCGATCGGCCAAGGTCAGCGGCACATAACGCGGTGCACCGCCACTGGCGCGGCTCATCAAACTGGGCACTGCGGCAACGCCTTGAATCAAGTCATCGTAGGCCGGTTTGCCCGCGTAAGGGCCTTTTTCGCTGTACCCATAGAGCCCGGCATAAATGATGCGCGAGTTGATGGCCTTGAGGCGCTCAAAATCAATGCCCAAGCGCTGCATGGCCTGCGGCCGAATGTTGTAGACCACCACATCGGCGGTCTCCACCAGCTTGAAAAAAGCCGCCAGGCCCTCGGGCTTTTTCAGGTCCAGCACCACGCTGCGTTTGTTTCGGTTGACATGCATGAAGCCCGAGCCCATGCCGGGGTTGCGCATAGGCCCAATGCCACGCACCGTGTCACCGGTGGGTGGCTCGATTTTCACCACATCAGCACCCATGTCGGCCATGAGTTGGGTGGCGTAAGGCCCCATCAACACACTGGTCAGATCCAAAACGCGCAATCCACTGAGGGCACCAGCCATGGGTCTTCCTTCACATTGATGGGTTTGCAAAACCAAGCAGCGCCACCCCCACGCTGCCGCCTTGGTCGATCTATGATTATGGGTGGCACAAGCGCCCAGGGCTGTCACGCAGGGTGCTGTTACAGCTGCAAAAAAACAGGCCGTTCTCGCCTTTTGAAGCGCCCAGGTCACAGAAGTCGCTCAGGCTTGGGCGATACTCCCCCGCATGCAAAGAACCATCTTCACCACACCCATCGTCAACACCTTGCTTCGGTGGTTTTCCGTTGGGGTTTTGCGTTTGACGGGCTGGCGGGTCGAGGGCGCTTTGCCGCCCGCTGGCCACAAAAGCGTGTTGATTGCCGCACCACACACCAGCAACTGGGACCTGCCCTATACCCTCATGGTGGCCTTTGCGCTGCGCCTGACCCCCTACTGGATGGGCAAGCAAAGCATCTTCAAATTCCCTTTTGGTCCCCTGATGCGTTGGCTGGGCGGCATTGCGGTCAACCGTGAACAATCCACCAATCTGGTCGCCGCCTCTGCACAAGCCCTGGTGCAAGCGCAAGGGCCGGTGCAATTGATCGTGCCGCCCGAGGGCACACGCAGCAAAACCCGCTATTGGAAAACCGGTTTTTATTACATTGCCCTGCAAGCACAAGTGCCCATCGTGCTGGCCTACATGGACTACAGCACCCGGCGCAGTGGCCTGGGGCCGGTGTTCAACACAACGGGCGATGTCGATGCAGACATGGCCCGCATTCAAGCCTTTTACGCGCCCTTCAAAGGCAAAAACCCCGATCAATTCAGTGTCAAGGCTTAGACCAACATGGCCAACGACATCTCTGCCAAAGACTTGCCCACCCCATACGCCAACTGACCCCGCTTCACAACCGGCGGCCAACCACGCTGGGCTGCTGGGTTGGTCCTACAAACTCGTCAGTGTTGTGATCGTCACCTGATCTCTCCAAAACAAACAAGGACTGACCATGCATTTCAAACGAACTTGGAGCCAAGCGCTTTTGTGTGGCATCTTGCTGCTGACGGTTTTGCCCAGCTTGGCGCAAGGGACCCTTGACCTGCAAGGCCACCGGGGTGCCCGGGGCCTGCTGGCCGAAAACACCCTGCCCTCATTTGCCCTGGCGCTGCAAGCGGGCGTGAGCACGCTGGAGCTGGATGTGGTGGTCACCCAGGACGATGTATTGGTGATCAGCCACGACCCGGCTTTGAACCCCGACATCACCCGCGACGCACAAGGCCAGTTTTTGCGCAGCAAAGGCCCCGATATCCGGCAACTGAGCTTTGAACAACTGCAAAGCTACGATGTCGGGCGCATCAACCCCGCCTCGCGTTACGCCCAGACTTTTTCAGCGCAAAAGGGCCAAGACGGCGTGCGCATCCCCCGGCTCAAAGACCTGTTTGAACTGGTCAAAGCCCAAGGCCACACGCAAGTCCAATTCGCCATCGAAACCAAAATCATCCCGCAGCGCCCCGACCAAACGCCCGACCCCGAGCGTTTTGTCCAGCTGCTGGTCAAAGAGGTCCGCGAGCACGGCTTGCAAGGCCGGGTTCAGATCCTGTCCTTTGATTGGCGCACGCTGCAGGCGGTGCAAAAACTTGCCCCCGGCATGCCCACGGTGTACCTCACCGCGCAACTGCCCGGGCTGGACAATTTGGGCATCCAGTCCGGGCAGGCCTCGGCCTGGACTGCGGGCTTTCAATATGCCCAATACGGCTCGGTGCCGCGCATGATCCAAGCCGCGGGCGGCACGCATTGGTCATCGTTTTGGCGCGAGCTGGATGCGCAAAAAGTGAGCGAGGCCCAAAGCCTGGGCCTCAAAGTGCTGGCTTGGACGGTGAACGACCGTCAGAGCATGGGTCAGATGCTGGACTTGGGAGTGGACGGCCTGGTGACCGACCGCCCGGACATCGCCGCCGAGTTGCTCAAAGAGCGGGGCATCCGCTGGTCCAGCCCGCGCTGAAGGGCGATTGATTGATCCGGCTCTGTGAAATTTGAATGCCTGCAGTTGTGGGAGCCCCGCCCAATGGGCAGTGCCCAGCATTTGTGGGAGCCCCGCCCTCGGGGCGATGGCTTGTGGTCTGCGTGGCTTTTCGCGACGGGGGCGTCACTCCTACAAGGGGATGCCTGCCTAGGTCCTGCAATTTCCTATTGCCCACCATATTCATCAGCGACTGT
>CAITSG010000208.1 GCA_903894995.1 uncultured Burkholderiales bacterium | reverse complement strand
GCAATGCCGTTGCCCGAGTCGATCACGATCTTCATCGGGCGCGACAACTTCACGTCGCCCACGATGCGCTGGGTGTAGTCGGCCAGCACGTCCAAATGCGTCACGCTGCCGCCGTCCAGCAGCTGCCAGGTTTCAGCTTCCATCATCTGGCGCAGACCCTGGATTTCATCGCCATAAATGGCGCGGCCGCCCAGCACCATCTTGAAACCGTTGTAGTCCTTGGGGTTGTGGCTGCCCGTGACCTGAATGCCACTTTGGCAAGCGGTGTTGGCCGCAAAGTAGAGCATGGGCGTGGTGGCCAAGCCGATGTCGATGACCTGGATGCCAGCCGCCACCAGACCACGAATCAGCGCGGCCGACAATGCGGGGCCACTCAGGCGGCCGTCACGCCCCACCGCCACCGTGCTTTGGCCTTGGGCCAGGGCGTGCGTGCCAAAAGCTTTGCCCAGGCCCTCGGCCACTTGTTCGTTCAAGGTCGACGGCACGACGCCGCGAATGTCGTAGGCTTTGAAGATCGTAGAAGTGAGATGCATGGCGTCTGGGATTCGTCTGGGTGGGAGAGGTTCCAGCTTGGCCGCTGGGAAGATGAGCGCGGTGTATTGTAGGTGCTGAGGCCCGCCAGCCAGTCGAAACCACAGGTCCGCAAACGGCACAACCCAAGCGTCCGTAAAGCGCCTTTTGTGGCTAACATGGCCTTCATGAAACGCCATCAGCTGCCTCCCCCACAAGTCCTGCCTGAATGGACAAAAGGCTTGGACTGGGAACGCTGCTACCAGGCACTGTCTGAAAGGGATGCCGCTTGGGACGGTATTTTTTTCACCGGCGTCACGTCCACTGGCATTTATTGCCGCCCGGTTTGCCGGGTGAAATTGCCCAGAGCTGCCCATTGCCAGTTTTTTGAAACACCAGCGCTAGCCGAGTCCCATGGGTTCAGACCCTGCCTGCGATGCCGCCCGGAGCTGGCCCCCGCGCGGCGGTTTTGGTCCACCACGGATGCGCAGGCCGTGGTGGCCGAATTTGCCGCCCAACAACTGCAAATGGCTATCCAACATGGCCGAAAACCCCCGACCATGACCGCCTTAGCGGCGCAGCTGGGCGTGAGCGACCGGCACCTGCGCCGCATGTTTGCGCTGCATTGGCAAGTGTCGCCGGTGCAATACCTGCAAACCCAACGCCTGCTGCGGGCCAAACAGTGGCTGCACGACAGCCCGATGTCCGTGGCCCAAGTGGCCAAAGCCAGCGGCTTCGGCTCGGCCCGGCGCATGTATGCGGCTTTTTCAAAGTGGTACCAACTCAGCCCTGGCCAACTGCGCCCGCCCCGTCTGACCCTTACGCCGGGCCAGGCCGAGTTGAAAAGGGACACGCCATTGGCCATGGTGCTGCATTACCGGCCGCCTTGCCAGATCGTTACGCTGTGGCAGTTTTTCAAAGACCATTCGCTGGACGGCAGTGAGCGCTGGAGCGGCGAAGGCCCGCAAGCCGAATGGTGCCAAACCGTTCGCTGGCCCCATGGGCTTGGCGTGATCAGCGGCTGGCTGGCGGTTCGCGGGGACCCCGCGCACCCTTGGGTTCACCTTCGCGTGAGCCCCAACTTGCTGCCCGTGCTGCCCGCCTTGGTGGCACAGGTGCGGGACTGGCTGGACCTGGATGCCGAGCCGGCCGCCATCGCCCAAGTGCTTGCGCCTGCATTTCCACAAGCCTTGGGCCAGCGCTTGCCGGGCTGCCTGGATGGTTTTGAGTTGGCGGTGCGCGCCATTTTGGGTCAGCAAATCACCGTCAAGGCCGCACGCACGCTGGGGCAGCGCTTGGTCCATGCGCTGGGCACGCCCTGTGAGACACCGTGGCCTGAACTGAATCGAACCTTTCCCAGCCCGGCGTGCCTGGCGCTGGATGAAAACGCCGCGGTCATGGGCCGCTTGGGTGTGGTGCGCCAACGGCAAAAAGCCATTCAGGCACTGGCTCAGGCGGTTGAATCGGGCGCGATCCACCTGAATTCCCAAGCCCCTCTGGAGCCCACTTTGCAGGCGCTGATGGCCTTGCCCGGCATCGGCCCCTGGACGGCGCATTACATCGCCATGCGCGCCTTGCGTTGGCTGGATGCCTGGCCCGTGCAGGATGTGGCCTTGCAATCCGCCTTGGGCGTGCGCCAACACCCCCGCCCCACGCAGGCATTGGAACAACTCGGGGAGCAGTGGCGACCTTTTCGCAGCTATGCCCTGCTTGCGGCTTGGCAAACCCTGTCATCCTCACCCCATACACCGCCATGAAAACCATCTCGACCCAAGCACTGAACGGCCCTTTGGGGCCCATGATCCTGGCCGCATCGACTCAAGGCCTGTGCGGCGTTTGGTTTGAAGGCCAGCGCCATGGCCCAACCGAGGCCCAAATGCAAAGCTGGACGACCGACAGCGCGCACACGCTGCTGCAAGACGCGGCCCAACAACTGCAGGCCTACTTTGCAGGCAGCTTGACATCGTTTGATGT
>CAITSG010000207.1 GCA_903894995.1 uncultured Burkholderiales bacterium | reverse complement strand
GGTGCCACGGCCCACCGATTTGGCTTTGTCCTGAGCGCGAATTTCTTCGTACACGGCTTGCGTGGACACCAGGCCGCAGCCCGAAAGCGCTGTCAGCAGCGTGAAGGCCCAAAGAATCTTGCAGGTCATTTGCGTTGGTTGAACTTTTGCCAATATTGAAATTCGTCTGCACGGACTTCGTATTCCAGGTCTTCCACACGCATGAGCATGCGCTCTTTGGCGTCGCTCACGGCGCGGTTGTAGATGCTGGGGCCGATTTCTTCGAGGACAAAACCAAGCAAGGCACCGGCAGAAATGTTGCCAATTTTTTGCTCGAAATTGGCCTCAAAGTAGCGCTCGATGCTGGCAATCGCCTGAGCGCGGTCCTCTTTGCTCAGCTCAATGGGCATGGCCGCAGATCAGCCGATTTCGGCGATGAGTTCGATCTCAACACAAGCGCCCATGGGGATTTGCGCCACACCAAAGGCGCTGCGGGCATGCGCGCCGACCTGGGGGCCAAACACCTGGCCGAGCAGTTCGCTGCAGCCGTTGGTGACCAGGTGTTGTTCGGTGAAGTCGCCTGTGGAGTTGACCAAGCTCATCACTTTGACGATGCGCTTGACCTTGTTCAGGTCGCCCACAGCGGCGTGCAGGGTGCCCATCAGGTCAATGGCCACGGCGCGAGCGGCTTGTTGGCCTTCGGCGGTGCTGATGTTTTTGCCATGTTGGCCGACCCAGGCTTTGCCGTCTTTTTTGGCAATGTGGCCGGACAGGAAAACCAGGTTGCCGGTCTGCACAAAGGGCACATAGGCCGCAGCGGGGACGGCCACTGGGGGCAATTCGATGTTCAGGGATTTCAGGGTGTCGTAAACGCTCATGGTCGTGTGTCAAAGAAGTTGAACAAGGGATTCCCGCACGGGTGGGAATGGCAAGAAAGACATTGTCGCCGAAGGGCTGCGGCTTGAGCGCGCAACTTGCTTCATTCGTCCAGTGGCGCCACGGTCACGGCCACTTCCAGGGTGTGTTCCGCGCCGCCTTGCAGCACGCCGCGCAGGGGCGACACATCGGCAAAGTCGCGGCCCACAGCCAGGCGCACGTAGTCTGGCCCCGGGCTGGCCAGGCCTGTGCGGTTGTTGGTGGGGTCCAGGTCCAGCCAGCCTTGACAGGCGTGCGTGGCCAATTCGGGCAAATACACCGACGCCCAGGCGTGTGAGGCATCGCTGCCCACCAGGCGCGGTTGGCCCGGTGGCGGCTGGGTCAGCAGGTAACCGCTCACATAGCGGGCAGGCAAACCCAGCGATCGCAGGCAGGCCAGCAAAATGTGGGCAAAGTCCTGACAAACGCCGCGCCGGTTTTCCAAAGCCTCAAGGGCCGGGGTGTTGATGTCCGTGCTGTGTGATTCGTAGCGAAAGTCACTGAACATGCGCGCCGTGAGTTCTGTGGCCGCTTGCAGCAGTGGACGACCCGGGGGAAAGCTGCTTTGGGCATAGCTTGCAAAGTTCTCATGCACCGACGCGTGGTGCGAGCCAAATACGTAGCCGCTGTGCACATCAGCAGCTTGTCCGCCACGGTAACGAAAGTGTTCTCGGACCGATTCCCAGCTTTGGCTGGCGCTGGCCGGGGGCACTTGGCTGGTGATGATGTCGCTGCGCGCCCGAACCATCAGGCCATCGTGCGGATGGGTCAATGCCCAGTAGGCGCGGTGGTTCAAAAAAGCGTCGATGTTGTGCACCACGCTGGCCTGGGGGGCAAGCTGCAAGGCGTGTCCCAGGACTTTTTGGCAGGGGGTGTTGGCCGGTTGCAAGTGGGCCACATGCTGCGCCGTTTGAACGGCAGGGCTGTAGCGGTATCGGGTCTCGTGGGTGATGGACAGGTGCATGCGGGGTTCGGGTTTTCAAGCGCCCACGCTGTAGCGTGCTTGCCCACTGTGGGTAAAAAACAAACCGCACAAATGGTCCGAAACCTCGTGGGCGGCTGTTTGGCAATGGGCCAGTGTGGCGTGCAGTGGCAGTGCCAAGGTGCAAGGCGGGCGTGGCTGCCCGGCACGGTCGTGGGTTTCAGCGGGCCAGAGAGATTCGGGGGGCAGGTCAATCAGCTGTGGCACCCGTTGGGCCAAGTCCAGTGTGGCACCTTCGGCCAGGTTGCCCATGCGCAGCAATCGAGAGCGCAGGGTGTGCGCCACCCAGCCAAGTGATCGCGGGTTGTCCGAGTGCGTGACCAGCAAGTCCACCAAGGCCTGTGGGGTGCGCGTTTGCTGGTACTGGGCATGAAAGCTGATGGTGCTGTCAAAGAGGTCGAGCACGGTGTCAAAGCCGGCTTGCTCGGCCATCAGTCCCAGGTTCACCGCTTCATCCAGTGCATGGGACAAAAACGTCAAACGCTCAATGTGCCGGCCAATGGACAGCAAACGCCAGCCATCGTCGCGGCTCATGCGGTCGGTTTGGGCACCGGTGAGGGCGGCCAGCATTTGGCTGGTGTCGGCCAAAAGGCTTTGGGCTGACACCGTGTCGGGGGGCACCCACGGTGCATCGTCGGGGGCGGGTTTGAAAAAACGTGTTTCGGCTTGTTCCAGCAATCGCCAGTGTTCGGGAGAGAGGCGCTCACGCACCGCCGCTGCGGCCAAGCGCACAGAGCGCAAGTTGAACCCCACGCTGGTGGCCAGTTCGCGGTCCCACAGTCCGGCAATCAAGGC
>CAITSG010000206.1 GCA_903894995.1 uncultured Burkholderiales bacterium | reverse complement strand
GGGTCGTTGATGTTGGAAAGTTGGGTCCAGTCGCCGGTACCACCTGCAAACACCATCACACCCACAGCCAAGAACACCAGGGTCAGGATGCCGGTGATGTAGGCGATCGGTATGGAGCGCTTGGGGTCTTTGGCTTCTTCTGCGGCCATGGCAACGCCCTCTATCGCCAGGAAAAACCAGATGGCAAACGGAATGGCAGCAAACATGCCGGGAACTGCGGCCCAGCTGAAGTCGTCCTGGCCAGACCACCCGCCCTTGGTGAAGTTGGCCATGGAAAAGCCGGGAGACACCACGCCCATGAACACCAGCAACTCAAGGACGGCAATGACGGTGATGAACAACTCGAAAGTGGCAGCAATCTGAACACCAACGATGTTGAGCGTCATGAACACCAGATAGGCGCCCAGTGCTGCCAACTTGGGGTCCAGCGAGGGGAACTGCACGTTCAGATAAGCCCCCATTGCCAAGGCAATGGCAGGCGGGGCGAACACAAACTCCACGAGCGTGGCCGCACCGGCCAAATAGCCGCCGGTGGGTCCGAAGGCACGCTTGGCATAGGCGAAAGGACCACCGGCATGGGGAATGGCCGTGCTCAGCTCGGTAAAACTGAAGATGAAGGTGGTGTACATCGCCGCAATGAACAGGGTGGTGACCAGAAATCCCAAGGTGCCAGCCGATGCCCAACCGTAACTCCAGCCGAAGTATTCGCCAGAAATGACCAGCCCGACGGCGATGCCCCACAGCTGCAAGGTGCCTAGCACCGGCTTGAGCGCATGGGCACCCGATTTGGCTTGTGAACTTGACATGTGGTTTCTCCAGCACGGGTGAAGACAGTGCACCTGCGCACTGCGGTATGGGGGTTGCGGGCGGTGAATGCAGGCGCTCGCTTGGAAAGCTGTCTACCAAATCGGCAAATCTGCATTGAGCAGCTTTACAGTGAAATTGCATTGTTCTGCATTCTGCACACCTTGATGACCCGCCCATGAATACGTCGACAACCGTGACCCACGGACCACAGGGACCGCAAACGCTTCGGCTACAGCCCGTCCAAGACCTGGCAGCACACACCACGCTGAAGCAGCACGTAAAATCGCGGCCTTGCTTGATAACCACGAGCCACCATGATCCGCATCACCGAACTCAAACTCCCCCTGTCTGCCCTGCCCGTCGAAGAGCGCCGCGCCAGCGATGCACCCTCTGAGACCGAAGCCGACCGAGCTCCCGTGGCCCACCCGATTGAAGCGCTTGAGCGACTGTGCGCTCAGGCACTGGGCATTGACACCACTGCCATCGCGAGCCTGCATGTTTTCAAGCGAAGCTTCGATGCCCGCAAGGCAGATTTGCAGGCGGTTTACATCGTCGACCTTGAGCTGGCAGATGCCTCTTTGGTAGCCGGTTTGCTGACCCGCCACGCAGGCCACCCGCACATCGGCCCCACACCCGACATGGCCTACCGCATGGTGGCCCAGGCCCCGGCAGGTTTGCAAGAGCGCCCGGTTGTGGTCGGTTACGGCCCCTGCGGCATTTTTGCTGCCCTGGTGCTGGCGCAAATGGGCTTCAAACCCATCGTGCTGGAGCGCGGCAAACCGGTACGCCAACGCACCAAGGACACTTGGGGCCTGTGGCGCAAAAAGGTCCTCAACCCCGAAAGCAATGTGCAGTTTGGTGAAGGCGGCGCAGGCACCTTTTCTGACGGCAAGCTTTACAGCCAAATCAAGGACCCGCGCCATTTGGGCCGCAAGGTGATGGACGAATTCGTCAAG
>CAITSG010000205.1 GCA_903894995.1 uncultured Burkholderiales bacterium | reverse complement strand
TGGACTGGATGGGGGCCAAGGCCGAAGACCAGCTGCGCCCGCAATTGCTCTACAGCGACATTCTGCAAAACGTGACCGATCAGCATGCCGTGCTGATGAACCGCACGCGCCAGGCCAGCATGGTGCTGCCCGGCGACCACATGCTGCTGATGGAAGTGGCCCCAGCGCTGTTCGGTGCCCACATGGCCAATGAAGCCGAAAAAGTGGCACCCGACCTCACCCTGGTCGAGTGCAGCATGATCGGTGCCAGCGGCCGCATGTACCTGACGGGCAGCATGGCCTCGCTTGAAAAAGCCAAGGCACATGTCGAACAGCTGCTGGCCGAAATTCCCGGCAGAGCCTGACCAAACGCGACCGTTGATCCGGTTTTTGAACTCTTGAACCAAGGGCTGACAGGGCCTGTTGGTGTGGGAGCAGCACCCTGTGCGCGATTTTGCGCCAACCTCATACCACTTCACGCAAGGGGCGAGGCTTTCACACGCAAGATGCGTACAAAGCCTTTCGCTCCAGACTGTCAAAGGCCGGATCAATCAGGGGCACCCTTTCAGGCCGTGAACGATTGGCTGGCCCGGAACTGTCCAGGGGTCATTCCGACCTCGCGTTTGAAGAATTTCACAAAATTGGTGGGGTCTTCAAAACTCAAATCGATGGCGATGGCCTGAACAGCCAAAGCCGTGTGCGCCAGCAAACGCTTGGCTTCCAGGGCAATGCGTTGGTTGATGCAGCTTTTGGTGGACAGCCCCGTCGCTTCCAAGCAAGCACGGTTCAGGCTTTTGACACTCAGGCCCAAAGTGGCACTGAAATGCTGCACCTGGTGGTGTTTTGCGAAGTCTTTTTCCAACTGCTTTTTAAATCGTTCGTAATGTGCAAAGGCCCGCGAAGGCGATTGACCTGGATGAAGCCCTGACGCTTGAACCAGGCACAGACGCAACAGCACATAACTCAGTTGCAACTGAAGCAGGCTCTGCCGGGTTGGTACATCGATGACTTCTGCGCTGTCGCGCTGCATGTTGCTCAGGCCGGCTTCAACATCTTCCAGTACAGACGAGGCCAGTGAGCAATGATCTGGCAAGGTGTCAATTTGAGTCGCCAACGCTTGTCCATTTCCAATTGAATGCAATCGCTCAGGGCGAAAAACAACCAACCATCCATCCCATGTTTGTGAGAAATCATGCCGAAATACTTGACCTGGTTTGATCAACAGATAGTCGTTAGCCAGGGCCGATACGGGATGGAAATCAATCCATGGTTGGGTTTGACCGGATGTGATCACCACCATGCGGAAAAAGTCTGCCCGAGTGATGCGCGACAAGGCGGTCAGTGAAGCACGTTGGCGAAGTTGCGCAATCGAGAGGACTTCAATGCCTATTCGGTCATCCTCAGGGTGTCTGAACGCAAGCGGAGCAATGGGCGGGGGGTGGTGGGGCATGAATGTCTGTTTTTTACCATTTTATGGACGATCCTGATCTTTCGCAAAGGCGTCTTTGGCAAGACACTGTCCCCACGTCTGAACAGAAGACGGATTTACAAAGGAAAGCACATGAACACCTCCCAACTCACCGCCAAAACACTCAGCGCAGCTGCCTTGGCTGCGGCCTTGATCAGCAGCCCAGCGCTGGCACAAACTGCAATGACATCCGACGGCGCCCGTCAACTGGTGGAACCTTTTTACAGCATGCTCACACAGCCAGGGACAAAGGACGTGCGCGCCATTGCTGAGAAATTTTTGGCGCCCGAATGGAAGTCCTACTCCGATGACACGAACTTCAAGGGTCGTGAAGCCTTTATCAACCAGGTCATGGGCTTTGGCAAATTGATTCCTGACTTGAAATGGGAAATACGTGAGGTCATGGTCGCTGGCGATCGCGTCGTGGTGCGCTCGACTTTCTCTGGAACACCCCTGGGCCCCATGTTTGGCATGCCGACCAATGGCAAAAGCTTTCAAGCCATGGCCATCGACATCCACACCCTTCAAAATGGCAAGAGCGTCGCGGTTTACCACATCGAAGATTGGGCCAGCGCACTGCGACAACTGTCGGTCAAATAGGATGGCGTCAAGGGCGTGAGCCGCTTGTCGCTGAGGTGAATGTTTTCAAGGCGTGCATTTTCCATGCACGACTGGCAAGACCATCACCCCCAACCCGAGGATCAGATCGACTGCACCGTGCGCGGTGTAGTCCTTCAGATTTGCATCAACCGCCCCGCCAAACGCAATGGCTTCACGCCCAAGGCGATTACCCTAGCCCGGGCTTAGGCTGCGGTGCTCCATCAGATTTCAACCGTTTCCACCCCCCATCCTGATCACTCCACCATGACCACACCCAACTCCTCTACCCCAGTTCAACGCTACCACCCCGCGCTGATGGCCCTGCATTGGCTTATGGCCCTGATGATCATTGCTCTTCTACTGGGTGGCAGCCTGGTGACGGCGCCCACGCCCAACACCGACCCGGAAAAGATCGGCCATATCAAAGGTCACATGATCGTCGCCCTGAGTGTGGGTGTGCTGCTGATTGTGCGTCTGCTGGTGCGCCTGCGCACCAGCCACCCCGCTCCCGCGCGCTCCGGCATGGCCTGGGCCGACCGGGTGGCACCGTGGACCCACTGGGCCTTTTATGTTCTGGTGTTCACCATGCTGGTCAGTGGCATGACCATGGCAGCGATGACCGGTCTACCCGACATCGTTTTTAATGGCAAAGGCAGCCTGCCATCTGACTTCTGGCATTTGCCGCCACGTGTTGTGCATGGCATTGTTGCCAAAGCGCTGTTCGCTTTGATTGCCCTGCACATTGGCGCCGCGGTTTACCACCAGGTGATTCGCAAGGATGGTTTGCTGTCACGCATGTGGTTTGGCAAACGATAACGCCACGGTGACCACCATGACTACCCCACGTCAGCCTTCCATTTACATCCCCCATGGGGGCGGTCCGGCGTTCTTCATG
>CAITSG010000204.1 GCA_903894995.1 uncultured Burkholderiales bacterium | reverse complement strand
TGATGTAACGCGGGTTGATGCCCAAATATTCGGTCACCGGCATGGGCCACATGGTGGACAGCACACTGGCGGTGCACAGGCCGTCGATGTCGCTCATCTTCAAACCGGCATCGGCCACCGCGGCGTGCGCGGCGCGGGCCAACACTTCCATCTCGGAAAAGCCCGTGGCCTCGCCACAACCGAAGGTGGCCACGCCTGCGATGGCGGCGCTGCCGCGCAAGGCCTTGAGGCCGGTGGACGAGTGCACTGCTGCAGATGCGGCCGGGCCACGGGGCACGGGCTTGGCCGACGTGGCCTCTTTGCTGACCGGGTCAAACACCACCACGCCTTGGCCCTTGTCGACCACCACACGGGCCTGCACACGCTGGCCCACCTGCACGGCGTCAACGGGGTCCATGTCCACACGGCTCATCAGGCGCACGCCTTCGTCCAGATCAATCAGGCAGACGTTGTAGTCGCCGCCCGCGTCCGGCTTGCGGCGTACCGTGGTCACCGAATACACCGTGCCCAAGCCCGTGGGGGCCACCAGCGCGAGGTCGTTGCTGCCGCAGTGCGGGCAGACCTCACGCGGGAAGTAAATGTGTTGGTCGCAATCACCGCATTGCTGAATCAGGAAGCGGCCTTCGGCCAGGGCGGCTTGGTGTTGGGCTTGCACGCCTTGTGGGTTGTCGCTCATCGCAGCTCCTTAAATGGGGTCCCAGCTGAACACGTCGCCCGAACGCTCCAGGTCAAAGAAACTGGACTTGAGCGCGGGCATGGCTTGGTCCAGCACCGACTGCGGCGTCCAGCCCTCGCTGCGGTGCACCGAACGGATCGGGCGTGGCTGGCTCATCAAGAAAATTTCGTTGTTGCGCACGGCAAAGACCTGACCGTTCACATGAGCCGAGTCGTCACTGGCCAGGGCCACGGCCATGGGCGCAATCTTGGCGGGCGTCATCTGCTTGATGCGTTCCACGCGGGCCTGCTCTTCGGGCGTCTCGGTCGGGATCGAGCCGATCATGCGGCTCCAGGCGAAGGGCGAGATGCAGTTGGAACGCACCTTGAACTTTTGCATGTCCAGCGCAATCGACTTGGACAGCGCGGTCACGCCCAGCTTGGCCGCCGAGTAGTTGGCCTGGCCGAAGTTGCCCACCAGCCCCGAGGTCGAGGTCATGTGGATGTAGTTGCCGCTTTCCTGCTCCTTGAAGTGCGGGGCGGCAGCGCGGCTGACGTAGAAAGCGCCGTACAGGTGCACCTTGAGCACCGCGTCCCATTCGTCCATGCTCATCTTGTGGAAGAAGCGGTCGCGCAAGATGCCTGCGTTGTTGACCACCACGTCGATGCGGCCAAAGCTGTCGATGGCGGTTTGGATGATGCGGCCCGCGCCTGCAGCGTCGGACACGCTGTCGGTGTTCGCCGCTGCCTGACCGCCCATGGCTTGGATTTCGTCCACCACTTTTTGTGCGGGGCCTGCGTCTTGGCCTTCGCCCGAGACGGACGCGCCGATGTCGTTGACCACCACTTTGGCGCCTTCACGCGCCATGGCCAGCGCGATGTCGCGGCCAATGCCGCCACCTGCGCCGGTGACCACAACGACTTTGTCTTCAACCAATCGTGCTTTG
>CAITSG010000203.1 GCA_903894995.1 uncultured Burkholderiales bacterium | reverse complement strand
CAGCCCGACGGCTATACGCTTTCGCAAATCACCATCGGCGTGGCGCGTTTGCCGCACATGCAAAAAATGCAGTTCGACCCGCTCAAAGATTTCACCTACATCGCCTGCCTGACCGGTTACACCTTTGGCGTGGTGGTGCGGGCCGACTCCCCCATCAAGTCCATCGCTGACTTGGTTTCGTTTGCCAAAGCCAACCCGGGCAAGTTCACGTATGGGTCGACCGGCAACGGCACCACGCCGCACCTGGCCTTTGCCGAATTCGCCAGCAAAGCCAAGATCGACGTCACCCATGTGCCCTTCAAAGGCAGCGCCGATGGCGTGCAAGCGGTGTTGGGTGGGCATGTCATGTCGCACAGCGACGCCACCGGCTGGGCCCCACAGGTTGAGGCGGGCACCATGCGCCTGCTGGCCACTTACGGCAGCAAACGCACCAAGCGCTGGCCCAACATCCCCACGCTCAACGAACTCGGTTTCGACACCGTCTCCGATTCGCCCTTCGGCATTGGCGGCCCCAAAGGCATGGACCCGGCCGTGGTCAAACGCCTGCACGATGCCTTCAGGAGCACGCTGCAAGACCCCGCCGTGATGGCCAGTTTCGACAAGTACGACCAGTCGGTGATCTACATGGGCACCGAGGAATACACCCGGTTCATACAGAACACATTCCAGTCCGAAAAAGCGACCATCGAGCGTTTGGGCTTGGCCATGAAAACCTGAAAAAGGCCCATGCGCCAAGCATCCTGTTCTTGCAAGGACAGGATGCAGACCCCAAGCAAAACGGCAGCCTAGGCTGCCGTTTTGCATGGATGCCGGACAAAGTCCGGCATGACATAGGGGATCAGTAAGCCTGGCCCAACTGACCCAAGATGGCGGGGTTCTCGAGGGTAGAGATGTCCTGCGTGATCTCCTCGCCTTTGGCCAAGGAGCGCAGCAAGCGGCGCATGATCTTGCCTGAACGGGTCTTGGGCAAGTTCTCGCCAAAGCGAATATCTTTGGGCTTGGCGATCGGACCAATTTCTTTGGCGATGTGGTCGCGCAGTTGCTTGGCAATCGCCTTGCCTTCGTCGGTGTTGGGCAACAAGCGCTTGAGCACCACGAAAGCGCAAATCGCCTCACCCGTGGTGTCGTCAGGGCGGCCCACCACGGCGGCTTCGGCCACCAACTCGGTGCAACTGACCAGGGCCGATTCGATTTCCATGGTGCCCATGCGGTGACCTGACACGTTCAGCACGTCGTCGATGCGGCCGGTGATGGTGAAGTAACCGGTCTTTTCGTCGCGGATCGAGCCGTCACCCGCCAAGTAGTACTTGCCCTTGAAGTCTTCAGGGTAGTAGCTCTTCTTGAAGCGCTCAGGATCACCCCAGATGTTGCGGATCATGGAAGGCCATGGGCGCTTGACCACCAAAATGCCGCCTTGACCGTCGGGCATGTCTTTGCCGGTTTCGTCCACGATGGCGGCCTGGATGCCGGGGAAAGGCAGCGTGCAGGAGCCGGGCACCATGGGTGTGGCACCAGGCAGCGGCGTGATCATGTGGCCACCGGTTTCGGTTTGCCAGAAGGTGTCAACGATGGGGCAATTGCCGCCGCCCACATGCTTGTGGTACCACTCCCAAGCGGCAGGGTTGATCGGCTCACCGACCGAACCCAACAAACGCAGGCTCGACAGGTCGTAGCTCTTGGGGTGCACGGCATCGTTGGCTTCAGCGGCCTTGATGAGCGAACGGATGGCGGTGGGCGCGGTGTAGAAAATGGTGGCTTTGTGGTCCTGGATCATCTTCCAGAAACGCCCAGCATCGGGGTAAGTCGGCACACCCTCGAACACGATTTCAGTGCCGCCCAAAGCCAGAGGGCCATAGGTGATGTAGGTGTGGCCCGTGACCCAGCCGATGTCGGCGGTGCACCAGAACACGTCGTCTGCCTTCAGGTCAAAGGTCCATTGGGTGGTCAAGGCTGCGTGCAGCAAATAGCCGCCGGTGCTGTGTTGCACACCTTTGGGTTTGCCGGTGGAGCCGGACGTGTAGAGCAAAAACAGGGGGTGCTCGGCACCCACCCACTCGGGCTCGCAGGTGGTGGCTTGTTGGTCGGCCAGCTCGGCCATCCACACGTCGCGGCCAGCAGTCATGGCGATCTCGGCGCCCGAGCGCTTGACGACCAAGACATTCTTGATGGAGCCGCAACCACCCAGGTTGATGGCGTCGTCCACGATGGCTTTGAGGGGCAGCAACTTGCCGCCGCGCACTTGGTTGTCTGCGGTGATCACGGCGACAGCGCCGGTGTCTTCGATGCGGTCACGCAGCGACTGGGCTGAGAAACCCCCAAACACCACCGAGTGGGTCGCGCCAATGCGGGCGCATGCTTGCATGGCCGCCACGCCGTCGATCGACATGGAGATGTAGATGACCACGCGGTCACCTTTTTTGATGCCCAAGCTTTTGAGCGCGTTGGCGTATTGGCAAGTCTTGGCCAGCAATTGGCTGTAGGTGACCTTGGTCACTTCGCCACCGTCGGCTTCAAAAATGATGGCCGTCTTGTCGCCCAAGCCTTTTTCGACGTTGCGGTCCAGGCAGTTGTAAGAGGCGTTCAAGGTGCCGTCTTCGAACCACTTGAAAAAAGGCGCATTGGACTCGTCCAGCACCTTGGTGAAGGGGGTTTTCCACGTCATCAGCTCTTTGGCCAGGCGGGCCCAATAGCCTTCGTAATCGGTTTCGGCCTCTTTACACAGCGCCTCATAGGCGGGCATGCCCGAGATGTGGGCGTTTTTCACAAAATCGGCGCTGGGTTGATAAACGTTGGAACTCATCAGATTTGTCTCCTCAATGACATGGCGTTTTTTGAAACTGGTACAAGTGTCGATTTTCGCTCTTACAAAGCACTGACTGACTGCAGTCTTGCAAGGATGATGGCTCGATACCGGATGGGACCGCCTAGAATCGAAGTGAAGGCACAAGAGGCCCTCTCTCTTACAAAACCAGGAAAACCATGTCCAAACCTACACCTCCAGCCAAAACTTCTCTAAGTCCTTTGAGCAGCTTCATTTTTGCCAGCCGTTGGCTGCAGTTGCCTTTGTATTTGGGCCTGATCGCCGCACAAGCTGTTTACGTGTTCCATTTTTGGGTAGAGCTGGTGCACTTGCTGGAAGCCGCCTTTGGTAGCCAAACCGCACTGCAGGCTCTGGTCAGCAGCATTGGCTACAAAACCGATGCGCCGCTCACAACCTTGAATGAAACGGTGATCATGTTGGTTGTGCTGGCCCTGATCGACGTGGTCATGATCTCGAACTTGCTGATCATGGTCATCGTGGGTGGTTACGAAACCTTTGTTTCGCGCCTGAACCTCGAAGGCCACCCCGACCAGCCCGAGTGGCTCAGCCATGTCAACGCCTCGGTGCTCAAAGTGAAACTGGGTACGGCCATCATCGGCATCAGCTCCATCCACCTGCTCAAGACCTTCATCAACGCCGCCAACTACGACGAAAAAGTGCTGATGTGGCAAACCATCATCCACATGGCTTTCTTGTTCAGCGCCATCGCCATTGCCTATGCTGACCGCCTGATGTCGCACCACGACAAATCTGACCATTGAACCCCTGACTCACGACTCTCCATTGGACCGACCCATGACCACCCTGATCCAACAAGACGACCTGATCGAATCCGTCGCCGCCGCCCTGCAATACATCAGCTATTACCACCCAGCTGACTTCATCTCGCACCTGGCCAGCGCCTACGAGCGCGAGCAAAGTCCGGCGGCCAAGGACGCCATCGCGCAGATCTTGACCAACAGCAAGATGAGCGCATTCGGCCACCGCCCGATTTGCCAGGACACTGGCATCGTCAACGTGTTCCTCGAAGTGGGCATGGACGTGAAATTCGACGGCTTTACCGGCAGCCTGGAAGACGCGGTCAACGAAGGCGTGCGCCGTGGCTACAACCACCCCGACAACACACTGCGTGCATCCGTTGTGTCTGACCCGCACTTCAACCGCAAAAACACCAAGGACAACACGCCTGCCGTGATCTTCACCAAGATCGTGCCCGGCCACCATGTGCATGTGACCGTGGCGGCCAAAGGCGGCGGCAGCGAGAACAAGTCCAAGCTGATCATGCTCAACCCCGGAGACAGCATCGTCGACTGGGTGCTCAAAACCGTGCCCACCATGGGCGCAGGCTGGTGCCCGCCCGGCATGCTGGGCATTGGCATTGGCGGCACAGCCGAAAAAGCCGTACTTTTGGCGAAAGAAAGCCTGATGGACGACCTGGACATGTACCAGCTGCTCGAAAAATCCAGCAAAGGCGAGAAGCTCGACCAAGTCGAAGACATGCGTTTGGAGCTGTACCACAAGGTCAACGCCCTGGGCATTGGCGCTCAGGGCTTGGGCGGCCTGACCACGGTGCTTGATGTCAAGATCAAGCTGTACCCCACCCACGCAGCCAGCAAGCCCGTGGCCATGATCCCCAACTGCGCGGCCACGCGTCACGCGCACTTTGTGCTCGACGGCTCCGGCCCTTCCTATTTGGAAGTGCCTTCGCTCGACCTGTGGCCCAACGTGGGCTGGACGGCCGACACCGAAAAGAGCCAGCGCGTGGACTTGAACACCCTCACGCCCGAGCAGGTGGCGGCCTGGAAACCCGGTCAGACCCTGCTGCTCAACGGCAAGATGCTCACCGGCCGCGATGCCGCGCACAAACGCATCCAGGACATGTTGGCCAAAGGCGAGCCCCTGCCTGTGAGTTTCAAGAACCGCGTGATTTATTACGTCGGTCCCGTTGACCCTGTGGGTGACGAGGCCGTGGGCCCCGCAGGCCCTACCACCTCCACACGCATGGACGGCTTCACCGAAATGATGCTGGCGCAAACCGGCCTGATCGCCATGATCGGTAAGGCCGAACGCGGCCCCGTCGCCATCGAAGCCATCAAGAAGCACAAGAGCGCTTACCTGATGGCCGTGGGCGGCGCAGCTTACCTCGTGTCCAAAGCCATCAAGCACGCCCAGGTGGTGGGCTTTGCCGACATGGGCATGGAAGCCATCTATGAATTCGACGTGGTCGACATGCCCGTGACTGTGGCGGTGGACGCGGGCGGCACCAGCGCCCACATCACGGGCCCCGCCGAATGGCAAAAGCGCATCGCCACAGGCGAGTTCAAGGGCATTGGCGTCACCGCCGCCTGATGCAGGCATTGCCCCAAAAGGCCGCATCAGCGGCCTTTTTTTCAAGCCTGTCAAGACACAACTGGCCTTGATCGCCCCCCTATGACATGAACGCATCGTCCCGCCCCATCGGGGTTTTTGACAGCGGCATCGGTGGCTTGAGCGTGCTGCAGGCGCTGCAAAACGCCCTGCCCCACGAGCACTTTGTGTATTTGGCCGACAACGCGCATGCGCCTTATGGTGAAAAAACCGACCTGCAGGTGAGGCTACGCACGCACGCCATCACCGAGCATTTGCTGGCACAACACCAGATCAAGGCCTTGGTGGTGGCCTGCAACACCGCCACGGCTGCGGCCATCCATGAGCTGCGCACACGGCACCCACAACTGCCCGTGGTCGGGGTAGAGCCCGCGCTCAAACCGGCCGTGGCCCTGAGCCAAACAGGCCACATTGGTGTTATGGCCACCCGGGGCACGGTGGCCAGCGACAAGTTTGCGAGATTGCTGGACTCGGTTGAGGGACAAGCCCAATTCACCGTGCAAGCCTGCAATGGGCTGGCCCTGGCAATTGAACAAAGTACCCTGCCCCAGCATGCCGACGAGGCCCAGCAAGGCATCATTGAACTGCTGTCGCAATACACCAGCGCCATGGGCAGTTTTGGCAAGTCCCCTGGGCAAATGGACACGCTGGTGTTGGGCTGCACCCATTACGTGTTTGTGAAAAACCAACTCAGAGCGCTGCTGGGGGTGGATGTTCAGCTGGTGTCTACGGGCGAAGCCGTGGCACGGCAAACAAGGCGCTTGCTGGAAGCCGCTGGACTGCTCCGTTCAGACCCCGGGCCGCAGTCAGCAGCAAAGCGCATAGGCTTGTTCACCACAGGTGACTTGCGTGGCCTCCAGGCCGCTGCACAGCTCTGGCTCGGCTTGCCGCCAGAGGCCTGCCACAAAGCGCCGCCACAAGTTTAAAAACTCAGACTCAAGGGGCCTGCTGCAGGTCAGTCCGAGCCCTGTCCCATCGCCATGCGGCGACCGCGCTCCACATTCACCGGCATCAGCAAGGCCAGGCCCAACACAAACAACACAGAAGTCGAGCCAATGGCCAAGCGCTGGTTGCCATCGCTCAGCCAAGTGATCAAGCCATAGGTCAGCGGCCCCAAAATACTGGCCAGCCGAATGGCAAAGGTCCACAGGCCAAAAAACTCGCCCAAGCGATCGGGCGGCACCATCAGGCCCGCCATGGCACGACCCGCAGATTGGCTTGATCCCATGCAAAAGCCAGCGATCCCGGCTGCCCACCAGAATGTGGCCTTGTCAGTGGACAGGGCCGCGATGAAACAAGTGGCCACCCAGCCCAGCAGTGTCAGCGACAAAGCCAGCTTGTGACCCAAGCGGTCTTGCATGTGGCCAAAGAGCAAGGCCCCGACAAAAGCAGCGATGTTGAGCACAAAGATCAGCACCATGGTTTCTTGGGGCTGGAACCCGATGACCTGCTCGGCGTAAATGGCGGCCAAGGTGATGGCCACGGCCACACCGCCTTGGTAGGCCACGGCGCAAGCCAGCAGTTGGGTGAAGTCTCGATACGGCAATGCATCGCGCAGGGTTTGGCGCAAGTGGTGCAGGCTCTGCAGGGCCGAATGCACCGGCGCTTCGGGCCGGGCTGGCGAATGCTCGCGCAGCAGGGCAAAAGTCACCCAAGCCGCTGCGCCATACACAGCCGCCGTGATCAGCATGGTCACTGGCACAAACTGGCTGCCTGATTCGCCGCGCGCCTGGGCTGCCAGCACATAAGCCAGGCACACCCCCAGTGTGAGCATGCCGCCGATGTAACCCAGCGACCAGCCCCAACCGCTCACGCGGCCCATGGCCTCGGGCTTGGCCAATTCGGGCAAAAAAGAGGCGGTCAGCGACTCGCCATACGAAAAGAAAGTGTTGGACAACACCAAAATGAACAAGCCCAAAGCCACTTGCCCCGGCCCCACCAGGGCCAAAGCCGCTGTGCTGAGCACGCAGCCAGCGGTCACCCACATCAGCAAGCGTTTTTTGCCTGCGACCCGGTCGGCCCACGCGCCCATACCAGGCATGGTGAGCATCACGATGAAATAAGACAGACTCAGGCCCGAAGT
>CAITSG010000202.1 GCA_903894995.1 uncultured Burkholderiales bacterium | reverse complement strand
GTTGAAACCAATCACGATGGCCTTGGACGCGATGGCCAGGTTGATGTCAGATTCACTGATGCCACCCACACCGGAATAAACCAGTTGAACTTTGACTTCCTCGTTGGACAACTTGAGCAAGGACGCGCCCAAGGCTTCTTGCGAACCCTGCACATCGGCCTTGATGATGATGGGCAGCATCTTGACTTCGCCCGCCGACATGTCGGTGAACATGTTTTCAAGTTTAGCCGCCTGCTGCTTGGCCAGCTTGGTGTTGCGGAACTTGCCAGCACGGTAGGTAGCGATCTCGCGGGCACGGCGTTCGTCACCCATGACCATGAATTCATCACCGGCTTGCGGCACTTCTGTGAGACCCTGAATTTCGACTGGAATCGATGGGCCCGCAGATTTAATGGTTGCACCGTTTTCGTCCAGCATGGCACGAACCCGACCAAATGTCTGACCCGCCAGGACCACGTCGCCGGTATTCAAAGTACCAGACTGCACAAGAATAGTGGCCACAGGACCACGGCCCTTGTCCAAACGTGCTTCGATGACAAGACCCTTGGCTGCCGCTTTCACTGGCGCTTTCAGTTCAAGCACCTCAGCTTGCAAGAGCACTTGCTCGAGCAAATCATCAATGCCCATGCCGGTTTTGGCAGAAACAGATACAAAGGGCGATTCGCCACCGAACTCTTCGGGCACAACTTCTTCAGCAATCAATTCGGCACGTACTCGCTCGATGTTTGAATCTGGCTTGTCCATCTTGTTGATGGCCACTACGATTGGCACTCGAGCGGCTTTTGCGTGCTTGATCGCTTCTTTGGTTTGCGGCATGACACCGTCGTCACCGGCCACCACAAGAATGACGATGTCGGTAGCTTGTGCACCACGGGCACGCATGGCGGTGAAAGCCTCGTGACCCGGCGTGTCCAGAAAAGAGATCATTCCACGGGGTGTTTCGACGTGGTAGGCACCAATGTGCTGCGTGATGCCACCAGCTTCTCCAGAAGCCACTTTAGCGCGCCGGATGTAATCGAGAAGCGAGGTCTTACCGTGATCAACGTGACCCATGACAGTCACCACTGGCGCTCGCGGCAAAGATTCAGCATGTTGATCCAAGACTTCATCGTCAGTGAAAGCTTCTGGGTCGTCCAAAGCGGCAATCACGGCTTTGTGCCCCATTTCTTCCACCACAATCATGGCGGTATCTTGGTCCAAAGGCTGGTTCATGGTGGCCATTTGACCCAGTTTCATCAAATGCTTGATGACCTCGGAAGCTTTGATGGCCATTTTGTGGGCCAATTCAGACACCGTAATGGTCTCTGGCACGTGAACTTCAAGAACGCGCACTTCAACTGCCGCCTGCTGGTTGTGACCCTCATCGCGGTCGCGTTCGTTGCCTCTGCGTCCACGAGGACCGGTACGCCAGTTGTTGCGACCCACGCCACCACTGGTATCACCTCGTGTTGGGATGGCTTTCTTTTTGGCCGGATCTCCAGCCCAACTGGAAGACAACTTGGCTGACTTGACCTCTTTGTTGACACCCACGGGCGCTGTAGGCGCAGATGCTGGTGCAGCTGCATTGCGTGCACCAGGAGCGGGCGTTCCGGCTGGTTTGTGCAAAGTGCCTTTGACAGCAGCTTTGGGCTCGACTTTGGGCTCTTCTTTCTTGGCAACCAACACCCTTTTAGGTGCGTTCATCATGTTCCGAATTGCTTCAGCCTCTGCCAATGCTTTTCGACGTCGTGAATCCAAGTCCAAAGCGCGTGCAGTTTCCTCATCGGCCCTGGCCTTAGAGTCTGCCGCTGCTTTTTGAGCAGCAGCTTGGCGGGCATCTTGTTCTGATTTGGCTTTGGCCGCAGCGATTTCAGCTTGCTCAGCCGCTTTGACCGCCGCCACTTCAGCTTGCTGGGCAGCTTTGCTTGCTGCTAAAGACTCAGCAGAAACAGCAGGGTTTGCAGGTGCATGTTTGATTTGTGCTGATGCGTTGATGCTGGCTGCTTCGGCACGAGCAAGTTGTTCACGCTCATGGCGGCTCAACTGTGGCTTGACCACAGCAGCCTGGTTTGCGGCTTTTGCTGCGGCTTGCGCTACAGAGTCAGCCAAAGCCTTGGCTTCAGCTATCGCTTTGGCCTCTTGCGCAGCCAGTTCTTGCTTTTGCTTGGCTTCTTGCTCTTCACGCAGACGGCGTTTTTCAGCCAGCTCTTCTTCCTGACGTTGGATCAAGTCGGCTTGCCGACGAGCTTCTTCTTCGCGTTTGGCCAAATCGGCATGGTCGACTTGGGGCGCAGAGGACTCTTCAGTGGTCGATTCAGTCGATTGCTCATCATCACGCTTGATCAAAGTGCGCTTTTTGCGCACCTCGACCTGAATCGTACGGGCTTTGCCCGAAGCGTCAGCTTGCTTGATTTCACTGGTTGATTTTTTGACCAAGGTGATCCTTTTGCGGTCACCGGTCACGGTTCCGTGACTGACTTGCAAAAAGCTCAGCAATTTTTGTTTGTCCGCATCCGTGAGCGTGTCGCTCACGGAGTTTGTGGCAACGCCAGCTGATCGCAATTGATCAAGAAGAACGTCGGCTGATTTTTTGAGTTCATTCGCGAACTCGGCAACAGTGGTACTGGACATAATTTTGTTCAAGCCTCCATCAGACTTCAGGCCTGGCCAGCGAACCAATGTTCGCGGGCTTTCATGATCAGGGTGGTCGCCTCTTCAGCTGTTTGAGCAGTGATCTCAGACAGTTCATCGGTGGCCAAGTCAGCCAAATCGTCACGGGTATGGATACCCGCTTCAACCAGCTTGGAAATCAGCTCAGGCGTCAAGCCTGGCAGGTCACGCAAATCCAAAGAAACGTCTTCAACGCTCTCTTCACGCGCAATCTCAAGGGTCAGCAATGCGTCTTTGGCGCGTGTGCGTAACTCGTTGATGGTGTCTTCGTCGAAACTCTCGATTTCCAGCATCTCTTGAATAGGCACGTAGGCCACTTCTTCGAGACTGGCGAAACCTTCGCCGATCAAGATGTCAGCAATCTCTTCGTCAACATCCAGTTTTTCCATGAACAACTGACGGATGCCTGTGGTCTCCTCTGCTTGCTTTTGTGCAGATTCAGCAGCGTCCATGATGTTGATTTTCCAACCCGTGAGATCAGAAGCCAAGCGGACGTTTTGACCGCCACGACCAATCGCAATGGCCAGGTTTTCTTCGTCAACCACGACGTCCATGGCGTGCTTTTCTTCGTCAACCACGATCGATTGAACGTTGGCCGGGGCCAAAGCACCAATCACAAACTGGGCAGGGTCTTCGCTCCACAGAACGATGTCCACACGCTCACCAGCCAATTCGTTGGTGACCGCGTTGACACGAGTTCCTCGCACACCGACACAAGTGCCAATGGGGTCAACACGTTTGTCGTGTGACAAAACAGCAATCTTGGCGCGTGAGCCAGGGTCACGGGCACATGTTTTGATTTCAAGCAAACCTTGTTCAATTTCTGGAACTTCTTGACGGAAAAGTTCAATCATGAACTCTGGGGCAGAACGAGACAACAAAATGGGCGCACCCCGCAAGGTCAGGTCCACTTCCATGATCATGGCTCGTACGCGGTCACCGCTGCGCAGGTTTTCTTTCGGAATCATCTCGCTGCGGCGAAGTCGACCTTCGATGCGACCCGACTCACAAATGATGTCACCTTTGTCCATGCGCTTGACGGTACCGACAAAAATTTTCTCGCCACGCGACATGAAATCATTGAGCAGCATTTCACGCTCGGCATCACGGATTTTTTGCAAAATGACTTGCTTGGCAGCCATGGCACCGATGCGCCCAATGGGAACTGACTCAATGGGCTCTTCAATGTATTCGTCAACTTCGATATCCGGGATTTGCTCTTTGGCTTCGAACAAAAGAATTTCCTGCTCGGGCATTTGCAAACCCGCTTCATCGGGCACAACGTGCCAGCGGCGAAAAGTCTCATAGTTGCCACTGTCACGGTCAACCGCCACCCGAATGTCAACCTCACCGACATACAGCTTTTTGGTCGCTTGCGCCAAAGCGGCCTCCACGGCCCCAAAGACCACGTCGCGCTCAACGTTTTTTTCTCTTGAGATGGCTTCAACCAACATCAACATTTCGCGATTCATGACTCGACTCTCCTGTTCCACTGGGGCCATAAACCAGGCCCGATAAAAATGCTCAAAACCCGACCAAACCGTCAGGCCTCAATTTTTGGCTTGCGCCCTTTGAAATCCACCACGGGTGCAAGACGCGCCTCGCGCAGTTCGTCCAAGGTAAAACCCAGCACATTCAAGGGCGCTGGAATTCGTTTTTTGCTGATCTTTTGACCGGGTTTGACGGGTGGCTCATCGCTCCAAACGATTTGCCAGCTCTGTCCTTTGGCGTCACGTTCTAGCGTTCCGCGAAATTTTTTGCGTGTGGGATTGACCATTCCTGCGGCGTTTTCACCCATGGGCGCTTTCAGGGTGATGTCAACCAACTCACCGACGAAACGATCAAAGTCTTGGTCATTTCGCAAAGGTCGATCAATGCCCGGGGAGGAAACTTCAAGTCTGTTGTAGGTAATGCCATCAACCTCGAGGGCGAACTGCAGTTGCCGATTGACTTTTTCGCAGTCTTCGACGTTGATGAACAATTCAGATCCGGGCTGCCAGGGGAAATCAATGGTAATGCGCAGCAAACCGCCCGCTGTGCGGTCAATTTCAACCAGGTCGTAGCCCAGGCCGGTCACGGTTTCTTGAACAATTTGCTGCAATGCCACAGAGCTTCTGAATGTCGACGTTAAAAAAGAAAGACCCAAAAAAAACGGGCGGTGAAAACCCGCCCGTTTGGTCGTGAAGCCGATATTCTATCTGAAAATGGCGCTAAGTGTGTGATTAGTAAGGAAAACCATGCACAGAACACCCAGTCTTCCATCAGTTGTCGGGGAAGGCAGCCAGCAAACTGCGGGTGTAATCGTGCTCAGGTCGGTTGAGCACGGTATCTGCAAGCCCCATTTCAACGATGTGACCTTTTTTTAGCACCAAGACCCAATGCGCCATGGCTCGCAAAACATCCATGTCATGGGTAATCAGTAAATAGGCCATTCGTCGTTTTTTTTGCAAATCCTGAAGTAGTTTAAGAATTTGCTTTTGTACTGTGACATCCAGTGCACTCGTAGGTTCATCCAAAACAAGCAAGTCCGGCTCCACCACCAATGCACGCGCCAATGCGATGCGTTGGCGTTGTCCCCCAGAAAACGCATGAGGATATCGGTTCAGCAGATCTGGGAAATCTGCCGTAGTCAGACCGACTTCGTACAAAGTAGACACCATTTGTGCCTCAATCTCGGGCTCGGACATGCTTGGTCGGTGCAGCCGCAAGCCCTCTGAAACAATTTCTCCTATGGTCATTCTTGGAGACAGGCTGCCAAACGGATCCTGAAAAACAACCTGTACCTTTTGTCGCAAGGCTTTGTCGCGCCCAGGACTGCCCTGCCAGAATTGCCCGCCAAATGTCAGCTCACCTCCGAAGGGAATCAAACCCAGAACCGCCTGAGCCAAGCTGGATTTGCCTGAGCCCGACTCACCCATCACACCCAGCGTGGTGCCCGGTGTGATGCTGAAATCCGCGTCGTGCAAGGCTGTGAAATAGTGCTTCTTGAACCAACCGCGAAAGCCAGGCGTTGTCATGGGGTAGAGAACTTGAAGCTTTTTTGCCAGCAACAACGGCGGGGTCGATGGTTTGTCGGGCTCTGCCAAGCCATTGCGACTGGGCCGACTGTCGAGCAGTTTTTGCGTGTAAGGATGTCGAGGATTTGAAAACACCTCCATCAAATTCCCTTGCTCCACCAGATGGCCTTTCTCCATCACCGCCACCCGGTGAGCGAAGTGGCGCACCAAGGCCAGATCGTGCGTGATCAGCAGCACGGCCATGCCGGTTTTTTGCTGCAAATCGGCCAGCAGCTGGAGCATTTGCAGGCGCAAACTGGCGTCCAGAGCTGTGGTGGGTTCGTCGGCCAGCAGAAGTTTGGGCTCGGAAGCGAGGGCCATGGCCATCATGGCGCGTTGGCGTTGGCCGCCCGACAACTGGTGCGGGTAAGCCCCAAAACGACGCTCGGGGTCGTCGATCCCGGTTTCGGCGAGCAGCTGCACTGCCCGTGCATCGGCGTCGCGCCGGGACAAGAGCTTTTTGAGTTGCAGTACTTCCGAGATCTGCGCGCCCACCGTCATCAAGGGGTTGAGCGCCGTCATGGGTTCCTGAAAAATCATGGCGATCTCGTCGCCACGGATGCGTTGCATTTCAGCAGGCGTTTGCTGCAGCAGGTCCCGGCCTTGCCACAGCACCTGGCCCGAAAGCTGCGCCGATTCCAGCAAACGCAGCACCGACAGCGCCGTGACCGACTTGCCCGAGCCCGACTCCCCCACCAAGGCCACGCGCTCACCCGCCTGAATGCTCAGGTTCACGCCATGAACCACAGCCTGGCCACCAAAAGCGATGCGCAGGTCTTGGAGTTCCAACAAAGCTTGGGGCGTGCTCATGCGTCCACCTTTCGTGGATCGAGCGCATCGCGCAAAGCATCACCCATGAAGGTCAGCAGCAACAAAGTCACCACCAGCACCACAAAGGTGGATATCGATATCCACCAAGCGTCGATGTTGTTTTTGCCCTGGGCCAGCAATTCACCCAAGGACGGCGTGCCCGGAGGCACGCCAAGGCCCAGAAAATCGAGCGAGGTCAAAGCCAAAATGGCGCCGCTCATGCGAAAAGGCAAAAAAGTCACCACCGGGGTCATGCTGTTGGGCAACACATGCCGCCACATGATTTGCCAATGGCCCAAGCCCAGCGCCCGCGCCGATTTGACGTAATCGAGTTGTCGGTTGCGCAAAAATTCGGCCCGCACATAGTCGGACAAACCCATCCAGCCAAACAGGCCAAGCAGCAGGAGGAGTAAACCCACACTGGGCTCGAACACGGCCGAGAAGATGATGAGCAAATACAGCTCAGGCATGGCGCTCCAGACTTCGATGAAGCGCTGAAACACCAAATCGGTCTTGCCCACAAAAAAGCCCTGCACCGCGCCGGTTAACACGCCCAGCACAACCCCAAACAGCGTGAGCGCCAATGCAAACAGCACCGACACCCGAAAGCCATACAGCAAACGTGCCAAGACATCACGACCCCGGTCATCGGTGCCCAGCCAGTTGCGGGTCGTGGGCGGGGCCGGGTTGGGCAAAGGCGCGAAATAGTCGAGCGTGCTGTGGTGGTAGGGGTTTGGGGCCTGCAAAGCCCAATTGCTGCCCTTGTGCAACTGCTGCTGAATAAAGGGGTCGAGGTAGTCGGCGGGTGTCTCGAAATCCCCCCCGAACACTTTTTCGGGCAAGGTCTGCACCACCGGGAAATACCATTGCCCCTCAAAACGCACCACCAAGGGTTTGTCGTTGGACAAGAGCTCGGCACCTAAGCTCAGGATGAAAAGGGTGAGAAAAATGATCAGGCTGCCAAAGCCCAAGCGGTTGCGCCTGAAACGCTGCCAGGCCCGGGCCGAGGGCGACATCTGCTGCGGGAATGCGGTGGTGTTGGCTGCGGTCATTTGTCGAACTTCACACGCGGGTCCACCCACAGGTAGCACAGGTCACTGATCAGCTTGGTGACCAGACCGATCAAGGTAAACAGATACAAGGTGCCCAAGACCACCGGGTAGTCACGCCGGATCACCGCCTCGTAACTCAACAAGCCCAGGCCATCGAGCGAGAACAGGGTTTCGATCAGCAGCGAGCCTGTGAAAAACGCGCCGATGAAAGCCGCTGGGAAGCCCGTCACCAGCGGGATCAGCGCATTGCGCATCACATGGCGGTACAGCACCCGGTTTTCGCTCAGGCCTTTGGCGCGGGCAGTCAGGACGTACTGCTTGCGGATTTCTTCCAAAAATGCGTTCTTGGTCAGCATGGTGATCACCGCAAACGAGCCCAGCACACTGGCCGTGACCGGCAAGGCGATGTGCCACAAATAATCAACCACTTTGGCCCCCCAGCTCAGCTGTTCCCAGTTGGACGAAGTCAGACCGCGAAGCGGAAACCACTGCAGCTGACCGCCAAAGATCACCAGCAAGGCCACGCCCAGCACAAAGCCCGGAATCGCATAACCCACCAGCACCAGCAAACTGGTGAGCGTGTCAAAACGTGTGCCCGCCCGCACCGCCTTGGCGATGCCCAAAGGCACCGACACCATGTAACTCAGGAAAAACGTCCACAAGCCCAAGCTGATGG
>CAITSG010000201.1 GCA_903894995.1 uncultured Burkholderiales bacterium | reverse complement strand
TGGCTGCGCGGCCAGATCAAGGCCCCCGTGCTCACCGGTTTGCCGTTTGGTCATGTGGAGACCAAAGTGCTGCTGCCCGTGGGCGCCAAGGTGGACCTTGTCACCGAAGGGCGTGACGCGCTGATGGTTTGGGGCCACATTTAACCAAGCATCACAGCCTGAACAGGCGAGACCAGAGGCGTGCACAACGCCCAACAGGAGACACCCATGAAATGGATTGGACGACTTGTTTTGCTGCTGCTGGCCGCCGTGTTGGTGACGGGCGGCGTGTTGGCCGTTCACTCTCTGCGCAGCATGCCTCAGCTGGACGGACAGTTCAAACTGGCGGGTTTGAGCGCCCCGGTCATCATCACCCGCGATGCCGCAGATGTCACCCACATTGAAGGTGCCACCACCCTGGACACTTGGCGTGCCTTGGGATTTGTGCACGCCCAAGAACGTGGTTGGCAACTCGAATTCAACCGCCGCCTGATGCGTGGCGAGTTGTCAGAAATTTTGGGTGCTGCCACGCTGGACACCGACAAACTCATGCGCACGTTGGGCATCATCGACATGGCCCAAAAACAGTTCAAGGGTTTATCACCCGCAACACAAGCAGCCCTGCAGGCCTACTGCGAAGGCATTCAAAACGCCTGGCAAAGCGGTGCGGTGCGGCCTTCGCCAGAGTTCAAAATCCTCGGCACCTTGGCCGGAGGCCCCAAAGGCCAAGCCTGGTCGCCCGAAGACAGCCTGGGCTGGGCGCTGATGATGGCGCTTGATCTGGGTGGCAATTGGGGGCAGGAATTTGCCCGTTTGTCTGCCTCGCAGGTCCTCAACCATGAAAAGCTGTGGCAACTTTTGCCACCTTACCCGGGTGAAAAACCCGCCACCGCAGTGGACCTGCCGGCCTTGTATGCCGATTTGGGTGTGTACGCCTCAAAGGGCAAAACCGTGTCGGCCATCGAGCCTGCTCCCAACGCCTTGGCCCAATGGTCAGCCGACTGGGTGCGCGATGTTGGCATTTTGGAAGGCAAGGGCAGCAACAACTGGGTGGTGCCCGGCAGCCGCACTGTTAGCGGCAAGCCCCTGCTGGCCAACGACCCGCATCTGGCCTTGAGCTCGCCAGCCATTTGGTATTTCGCGCACCTCAAAGCGCCTGCAGGCGAATTGCCAGGCGGTCAAAAACACCCTGCGCTGGATGTGATCGGGGCCACCTTGCCCGGTTTGCCTTTTGTGGTGCTGGGCCGCACACAAGGCGTGGCGTGGGGGTTTACCAACACCGGCCCGGACGTTCAGGACCTGTACCTCGAACAGCTGGACGCCACAAAACCTGGCCAGTACCGCACGCCCACCGGCTGGGCCGCATTTGAAGAGCGGGCCGAAACCATCCGCGTCAAAGGGCAGGACGATGTGACCCTGCAAGTGCGCAGCACGCGTCACGGACCGGTCATCAGCGATGTACAAGCTCAGTACGGCAAACTCATCAACAAGCAGCGCTACGCCATCAGCCTGCGCTGGTCGGCGTTGGCCGAAGACAACAAAACAGTCGAGGCGGGCATGCTGACCAACTGGGCGCAAACCGTGCCCGAGTTGCAAAAAGCCTTCACCGACAACCATGCGCCCATGCAAAGCGTGGTCATGGCCGACTCGCTGGGCGAAGTGGCGTTTCAGGCCGTGGGAAAACTGCCCATTCGCTCACCGCAAAACGACATTCGGGGTGTGGCACCGGCCCCTGGCTGGTTGGCCCAATACGACTGGACCGGCTGGTTGCCCGCCTCACAAAACCCCGCAATTGATCGCCACACCATCGAAGCCAAAGGCTGGCACGCCACCGCCAACCAGAACATCTTGCCGCCGGGCTATGCCCATTTTGTGGGCGGCGACTGGACCACGCCTGAACGCTTTGAACGCATTGAACAACTGCTGGCCGCCAGCCCGCAACACAGCCGCGAAAGCTTGCAAGCCATCCAAAACGACGTTCTGTCGCTAGGCGCGAAAGCCCTGCTGCCGGTCGCTCTGACCGCCAAGCCTCAACATACGCTGGGCGATCAGGCCCTGAAAATGCTGGCCTCCTTTGACGGGCAAATGACAGTGGACAGCTCGGCAGCGCTGATCTTCAACGTCTGGGCCGACGAGTTGACCCGCGGTTTGCTGGTGCCGCATCTGGGGGCCGAGCGTTTCCAAGCGCTGTACGGCAAACGCCATTTTCGTGCGGCGGTGGAAGGCATTTTGAAACGCTCGGACGCTTTTTGGTGCGGTGCTGCAGGCTGCCAGGCGCAAGTGTCTGCGGCGCTCGACCGTGCTTTGACCCGCATTGCCGCCCAACAAGGCAAGAACATGCGTGCCTGGCGCTGGGGTGCTTGGCACCCAGCCATCAGCAGCCACAAACCCTTTGGCAAAGTGCCCTATTTGAATGCCGTGTTTGATGTGCGCACCGAAAGTGCAGGGGACTTGTTCACGGTGAATGTGGGGCAATACTGGGCGAACGACCCCAAAGAGCCCTTTGCCAACCGCCATGCAGCGTCAATGCGGGCGGTGTACGACCTGGCCGAACCCGAGCAATCGCTGTTCATTTTCCAAACGGGTCAATCGGGTCATGTTTTTGATCCCCGCAGCCGCGACATGGCCAAGGCTTGGGCGTCAGGCAACTACAGGGTCCTGCAACAAAAAGGCGAAACCGTTCACCGCCTGTTGTTGTTGCCCTGACAATCGCTGCTCCGTAACGATTTTCATCGCTCCAAGTTGTCGATTGAATCCCTTACGATTTTTTGTTGTTGCGTGATCCCGCCCCTGTGGGCAAAGGCTTGCCAATCTTGTGCCGCGCCCATCTTACAGGGGTGGGCTGCTACAAAAATCGATGCCTTGCCTGTTGTTCAAGATGTCATTGGGCCGATTCCATGGTTTGCATCTGACGGCTTATTTGGCGTATTTTACTTAACATAATATTGATTGTACGAAGTTTATGACTTTGAATGTCAGCACATAAACTCAGGTTTTGCCCAATCTCACGCCACCAAAGAACGTGTCTGAATGGCTTGCTCAGCGTGAACATTGGTCATCGTCCTTGTGGGATGGGCGTGGATTTTTGCCGGGCCAACCACCTTGCCAAGCCGGCGTCCATCAAGTCGATTGAATTTTGTCGACGGCCCTGAACCGCAAAATCTTTGGCTGTCAGTCCCAATTGATTGGTCAAGGTGGGGTCTGCACCTGCCTGAATCAACAATTTCACCGATTCGGGATTTCCATACTTGGCCGCCATCATCAGCGGCGTTGTGCCATTGGGAGATTCGGCATCGATGTAAGCACTTTGATCGAGTAAAAACGCCATGACCGAGACATGCCCTCCGGCCGATGCGTAATGCAAAGGTGTCCAGCCTGTTTTGTTCACATCGGCATCTTTGGCCACCAATTGTTCAACCAAGGGCAAATAACCCTTGATGGCAGCCAACATCAACACACTTTCGTCTTTTTGATTGCGCACCTCAACACGTATTTGGGGCGAACGGATCAACAAGTCTGCCACTTGAAGGGAAGGAATCAGAACGGCCATCATCAAGGCGGGCACACCCTGAGGGTTCACCGTATTCGGATCAAAACCCCGCTGCAACAAGGACCGAACCACGGTCACATCGTCGGCTTTGAGCGCATCGAAAAAATCCTCATAAGACCCCGCAGATGCGGTGCTCAAACCCAAAGACAAAGCAATGAAAACGATCAGTTTTTGAAGACCTTGAATATGGAACATGGTTTTTTAAGCGGCTGTTCTGGAAAAAAGACTTAAAAAATTATGCGTGGTCAGCTCACCAATGGACTCTGATGTGCATCCTCGCAACTCACCCAATAACTTGGCCACATAGGGCACATAAGACGGGTTGTTGGTCTTGCCACGGTAAGGCACGGGGGCCAGATAGGGGCTGTCGGTCTCGATGAGCAAGCGGTCATCGGGCACAAATTTGGCCACTTCACGCAAATCGGCCGCTGTTTTGAAGGTCAGGATGCCTGAAAACGAGATGTAAAAACCAAGGTCCAAAGCCGCACGGGCCACCTGCTGGCTTTCGGTAAAGCAATGGAATACGCCGCCCGCACACCCTGCCCCCCCCGATTCGCCCTCTTCTTTCAAGATGGCAATCGTGTCGTCTGAAGCCTGCCGGGTGTGAATGACCAACGGCAAGGCCGTTTGGCGCGCGGCGCGGATGTGCGTGCGAAAACGCTCGCGCTGCCATTCCAGGTCGGCCACGGTGCGCCCGCCTTTGCGCTCGTCCATTTGGTAGTAGTCCAGCCCGGTCTCGCCAATGGCCACCACTTTGGGGCGCGATGCGCCGTCCAGCAAATCCTGCAAACTGGGCTCGTGAACACCTTCATTGTCGGGGTGCACCCCCACGGTGGCCCACATGTTGTCGTTGGCCAATGCCAAGTTGTGGACTTCGTCAAACTTTTCCATGGTGGTGCAAATGACCATGGCGCGGGTCACTTGGGCGGCCAGCATGGCTTGCTGGATGCTGTCCAACTGGCTCATCAGCTCGGGAAAATTCAGGTGGCAATGGGAATCGGTGTACATGTGAATCAGCCCTTGGACATCAGGGTTTGTTGGGCGTCGGCGGTCAGGGCTTCGAGCATCAGACCGGCGTTGAAAGGGTGTTCGGCCGTGCGGGCAGATTGCATCAGGCGCTTGAACCAGTCGGTCAGCACCGCCACAGACGCCGCGCTGGCGGGCAAATGCGATGCCTCAAAAAACCTCGGCACCGCACCCGATTGGCGCAGCACCAAGTCGTGGCAAAGCTTTTGCAAGGCGTCAATGGCCTGCGCGGGACTCAAGTCAGCCAAGTGCCGGGCATCGCCCTGGCGCATGGCTTTGGGCAAATGCGCCCACCAATCGGGCGACAAACCGGCTTCAGCTTGGCGCAGCACATCGGCCGGACGACCGCCCGCGCAGCGCAGCAAGTCTTGCGCAACAGGGGCAGGCACGCCCTGCCCCGTGAGCCAAGTCAGTGCTTCATCGGCCTCGGGCCAGCACATGGTGTGGCCCAGGCAGCGGCTGCGGATGGTCGGCAGCAGCATGTGGCTGGCTTCGGTAGCCAGCACAAAGCGCACTTCGCCGGGCGGCTCTTCCAGCGTTTTGAGCAAAGCATTGGCCGCGATGGTGTTCATGCGCTCGGCTGGAAACACCAGCACCGCCTTGCCGCGCCCGCGTGCATCGGTGCGCTGAGAAAACTCCACCGCATCACGCATCGCGTCCACCCGGATCTCTTTGCTGGGCTTGCGGGTTTTTTTGTCGATCTCGTCCTGGGCTTTTTCTGACAAAGGCCAGCCCAAATCCAGCATCACCGTCTCGGGCATCAGCACGGCCAGGTCGGCATGGGTGTGCACGGCAATCGCGTGGCAGCTGGGGCAGTCGCCACAAGCGCCCTGCGCTGTTGGTTTTTCACACAGCCAGGCCGAAACCAAAGCCAAAGCCAGTTCGTACTGGCCCAAGCCCGACGGGCCTTGCAGCAGCCAGGCGTGGCCGCGCTGGGCCAGTAAATCAGTGGCTTGTCGGGCGATCCAAGGGGCGTTCAAGACGGCGCTCATGAGGCTCTCCCCTTCAGCCAATCACTCAGGGCGTACAACACATCAGCGCCCACGGCTTCCATGACTTGCGCAGCGTCGATGCGGGCAAAACGACTGGGCATCTCGGCTTGGCGGCGGGCGTAACCGGCCCGTACAGCGGCAAAAAAATCCGCCGGTTGGGACTCAAACTTGTCCGGCACCCGGGCCGAAGCCAGGCGCTCAGCCGCAATCAAAGGGTCCAGGTCGAACCAAACGGTCAGGTCAGGTTGGCGCAAAGTGCCGTCAGGCAGGGCCTGCACCATGCGCTCCAGCTGACCCAGCACTTGCCAGTCAAAGCCCCGGCCACCGCCTTGGTAGGCAAAGGTGGCGTCCGTGAACCGGTCACACAAAACCACATCGCCCCGGGCCAGTGCGGGCTCGATCACCTGCACCAGATGTTCGCGGCGGGCTGCGAACATCAACAGCGCCTCGGTCAGTGGGTCCATGGGCGCGTGCAGCACCAGCTCGCGCAGCTTTTCAGACAGTGGCGTGCCGCCGGGCTCACGGGTCAACACCACCGCCCTGCCCGCCTGCCGAAAAAGCTCGGCCACGCGAGCGATGTGCGTGGACTTGCCCGCACCGTCGATGCCTTCAAAACTGATGAATGTGCCGTGTGTCATGAGCGTCTGGAGTTGATCGTCGATTGTCGCCGATGGCGGTGTAAGCGCTGGGGGCGAACTTTCCCCAAGGCCCACAGAGCTCACTTCCCGCGCTGGTAACGGTTCACGGCCCGGTTGTGCTCGTCCAGGGTGGCACTGAAATGGCTGCTGCCGTCGCCCTTGGCCACAAAGTAGATGGCGGGCGTTTTGGACGGTTGCACAGCGGCCAAAAGGGCCGACTTGCCGGGCATGGCAATGGGCGTCGGCGGCAGACCTGCCCGGGTGTAGGTGTTCCAAGGTGTGTCGCTTGTCAGGTGCACACGGCGCAAATTGCCATCAAAGGCTTCGCCCAGACCATAAATCACCGTGGGGTCGGTTTGCAGGCGCATGCCGATGCGCAGGCGGTTGTTAAAAACCCCTGAAATCTGCGCCCGGTCTTGGGCCTTGCCGGTTTCCTTTTCGACAATGCTGGCCAAAATCAAGGCCTCTTCGGGGGACTTGAGCGACGCATCCGGCTGCCGCAGCGCCCAGGCCTGTTGGACATGCTTGTCCATGGCCTTCATGGCCCGCTGCAAGACCGCCAGATCGCTCGACCCCTTGGCGTAGGAATAAGTGTCCGGGTAAAAGCGCCCCTCGGGTGCCACACCGGGACGGCCCAATTGCGCCATCAAGGCGTCGTCGGCCAAAGCGCGGCTGTCGGGCTTGAGGCTCTCGGCCTTGGCCAAGGCTTGGCGCACTTGCCGCCAGTTCCAGCCCTCGACAATCGTGACTGTGCGCAGGCTTTCTTCGCCCCGCACCAGCATGTTCAAGAGGCGCACAGGCGTGGTGCCCGGCGCCATTTCGTAGCTGCCCGCCCGCATCTGGCGCGCTTGGCCCGACAAGCGAAACCAGGCATACAAGAGCGTGGGCGACGTTTGCGCCCCGGCGTCCACCACCGCTTGGGCGATGGACTTGGGCGATGTGCCGGGTTCAATCGACAAATCCAGGGTGGATTGGCGGGTGTCCATGGGCTGATTCAGCCACCAAAACCCCATCGCTGCCAGGCCCAGGGCGAGCAACATCACGCTGAGCAGTAACTTCATCAAGCCTTTGAGCACGGCCATGTCCTTTGTTCGGGTGTTGAAAACGTGGAGGGCATGATAATTCAGGCCTTGCCGCCAGACAGAGTCCCCCCATGAACACCCGTCCAGAATTCAGCCCGACCATGAACACCGTTTTGAATGGCACCAGCCCCCTGCCCCACCTGGGCGTGATTCAGGCCCAAGGCGAAGACGCGGCCAATTTTTTGCACAACCAGCTGAGCAATGACGTGCTGCTCTTGCCCGTGGGCCAAGCGCGATTGGCGGCTTTTTGCTCGGCCAAGGGGCGCATGCAGGCCAGTTTCATCGTCATCAAGACCGCGCCCGAC
>CAITSG010000200.1 GCA_903894995.1 uncultured Burkholderiales bacterium | reverse complement strand
CAAACGGATGTCCAACAAATCATTCATGTGCAAGTTGTCGGAGTGGTTGACAATCTCGTTGTCATCATATTCGTTGATTTGGGTCATAAGATTACTCAAGTGGTTGTAGGGAAGAATTCATTTTTGTGTTCGGATATTTCAATTCCATGAATTTCTCCTTTTTTTTATTGTGGCCATTACAAAAATTCATGGGTAAGAACCGTTCAACCTAATCCATCCATGCAAACACCCATACCCTTCATCGCTCCCGAAGTCTTTGCGAACGCAGAAGCCGCGCTGGCCCGCGTTCAAGCCATCTACGACCAAAGTGTTTCGCATTTGCGCCAAGCGATGCAACGGTATGTGGCCGGAGCTGACATGCAAGACCGCGTGCGAGCTTGTTACCCCTATGTCCGCATTGAAACGGCCACCGACTGGGTGCCTGCGCACGACGCCGACCAAGAGCTTCTGAGCTACGGTTTTGTGGCCAGTGCCGGTCAATACGCCACCACCCTGACACGCCCGGCGTTGTTTGAGGGCTATTTGTTGGAGCAGTTTGAGCTGCTGATCAATAACCACGGCGTGCGCCTCGAAGTCGGCACCAGCAAAGACCCCATGCCGGTACATTTTTCATTTGCGGAAAACGAGCACATGGAAGGCGAAATGAGCGCTGCGCGCCGTGCCCGCATGCGCGACGTGTTTGACCTGCCCGACCTGACGGCGATGGACGACAGCATCGCCAACGGCACTCGGCACGGGGCCAACGGCCAGCCCCAACCGCTGTCGCTGTTCACGGGGGCTCGCACCGACTATTCGCTGCACCGTCTGCGCCATTACACCGGCACCAGCCCGTCGCATTTTCAAAACTACGTGCTGTTCACCAATTACCAGTTTTACATTGACGAGTTCATCGCATTGGGCCACGCCGAGATGGCCAAACCGGACAGCCCCTATGCAGCTTTTGTCGAGCCAGGCAATGTGCTCTCTCGCCGCGAGGGATTGCCCGCGCATGCAGAAGACACCCCGGGCCTTGCCCCGCCGCGCCTGCCCCAGATGCCCGCCTATCACCTCGTGCGCGAAGGCCACAGCGGCATCACCATGGTCAACATTGGTGTGGGCCCGGCCAATGCCAAAACCATCACCGACCACATCGCCGTGCTGCGACCCCATGCTTGGCTGATGGTCGGCCACTGCGCGGGGCTGCGTACCACACAGCAGCTGGGCGACTACGTGCTGGCGCACGCCTATGTGCGTGAAGACCATGTGCTGGACGAAGAGCTGCCGCTGTGGGTACCGATCCCGGCGCTGGCCGAGGTGCAGGTGGCGTTGGAAAAAGCCGTGGCCGAAGTCACGGGCTGCGACGGTCATGAGCTCAAGCGCATCATGCGCACCGGCACCGTGGCCAGCACCGACAACCGCAACTGGGAGCTGCTGCCCGACAACACACCGCAGCGCCGTTTCAGCCAAAGCCGCGCGGTGGCACTGGACATGGAAAGCGCCACCATTGCCGCCAACGGTTTTCGGTTTCGTGTGCCCTATGGCACCTTGCTGTGCGTGAGTGACAAACCGCTGCACGGCGAGATCAAGCTGCCGGGCATGGCCAACCACTTTTACCGCGAGCGGGTCAACCAGCACCTGCAAATCGGCATTCGCGCCCTCGAGTTGCTGCGGGCCGCAGGCCCGGCGCAGTTGCACAGCCGCAAGCTGCGCAGCTTTGCCGAGGTGGCGTTTCAATAAGCCCCCTGCACAGGTGACGACTGGTCAGTGCACTTGTCTCTGTGTTTGACGTCCAACCTACAATCCATTTCCATGAAAATTCTGTTTATTGCCGATCCCCTCGAGTCCTTCAAAATTTACAAGGACACCACCTTTTCGATGATGCGCGAAGCGCAAAAACGCGGCCACCAGGTCGTGGCCTGCCAGATGACCGATGTGCGCTGGCAGCATGGCGAAACCGTGTCGGCCCAGGTGCGCGACATCACGCTCACTGGCCAGCCAGACGCCTGGTTCACCCAGACCGCCACGGGCCGCGCCAACCTCATGGACTTTGATGCAGTCATCATGCGCACCGACCCGCCGTTTGACAGCGAATACTTTTACGCCACACACCTGCTGAGCCAAGCCGAGCGCGAAGGTGCCAAGGTCTTCAACAGCCCGGCCGCCCTGCGCAACCACCCCGAAAAGCTCGCCATTCTGGAATTTCCGCAGTTCATCGCGCCCACGTTGGTCACGCGCAGCGAGGCCGACATCCGAGCCTTCCATACCGAGCACGGCACCATCATCTTGAAGCCCCTGGACGGCATGGGCGGCACGGGCATCTTCAAGGTGGGTGCCGACGGCCTGAACCTGGGCGTGATCATCGAAACCCTGAACCGGGGCGGTGCACAAACCATCATGGTGCAAAAGTTTTTGCCCGGCATCGCACAAGGCGACAAGCGCGTGCTTTTGATCGGCGGCAAGCCCGTGCCCTTTTGCCTGGCCCGCATCCCGCAAGGCGGTGAAGTGCGTGGCAACCTGGCCGCCGGTGGCAAGGGCGTGGCCCAACCCATCTCGGCGCGTGACCGCGAAATCGCCGAAGCCCTCGGCCCGATCCTCTTCGCACGCGGCCTGATGCTGGTGGGCCTGGACATCATTGGCGAGAGCCTGACCGAGATCAACGTGACCAGCCCCACTTGCTTTCAGGAAATCACTGACCAGATGGGCTGTGATGTGGCGGCGCTGTTTTTGGACGCGGTGGAAGCAGCGCTGTAAGAACGCTCTGTCAATCAGCGGCTTCAGCCTGCAAACGTTGGACCTGAATGTGCCAACTTGTTGATCCGGCCCGATGAAATTGGCTTCAAGCTCTTTGGAGGGAGCGGCGCCCTCGCTGCGATAAGCCTTGCAGACCACCACCCATCGCCCCGAGGGCGGGGCTCCCACAGGGATTGTGGCGCTGATCGCTGAGCCTTTTGATCCAGCCCGATCATGTTTGCATGAACGCTCTTTGGTGGGAGCTGCGCCCTCGCCGCGATAAGTCTTGCAGACCACCACCCATCGCCCCGAGGGCGGGGCTCCCACAGGGATCGCAGCACAGTGCAGCATCAACGGCTCACGGTCAACTCCCCGCCCTCAAAGGTGTACAAGCGCCCTGGATCAAAGGCCACCCAGGCCTCGTCGGAGGTCAAGGGCGCGGTCACCACCACCGCCACCCGGTCGGTCTCGCGGGTGTGCTCGGCAAAGTTCACGCTCAGGTCCTCGTCGCTCAAGGTCGCTCGGTTGAAGGGGTGCTTGCGCAACACGTAATGCAAGTTCGTGCTGGCGTGCGCCCACAAGGCCTGCCCGTTGGACAGCAAGAAGTTGAAGGTGCCAAAGCGGGCGATCTGCGGCACCAGCTCGCGCAGCGTGAGCGACAGCTCTTGCACACTGGGCACGCTGGCGTGTGACTTGGCCAGCTCCTGCATGAGCCAGCAAAAGGCCCGCTCGCTGTCGGTTTGCCCCACGGGCTTGAAGCTGCCGTGCAGGCGCGGCGCATAGTCCACCAGGTTGCCGTTGTGCGCAAACACCCAGTAGCGACCCCACAGTTCGCGCACAAAGGGGTGACAGTTTTCCAGGCTCACTTCGCCTTGTGTGGCTTTGCGGATATGGGCAATCACGTTCTGGCTTTTGATCGGGTAGCGGCGGATCAAGTCGGCTATGGGCGAGGTGCTGGCGCTTTGGTGGTCCACAAAGTGGCGCACGCCCTGCCCTTCAAAAAAGGCAATGCCCCAGCCGTCCGCATGGTGGTCGGTGATGCCGCCACGCTGCGCAAAGCCGCTGAAGCTGAAGGTCACATCGGTGGGGGTGTTGCAGTTCATTCCGAGCAGTTGACACATGGTTCAGTCTTTCTTGGAAGGCGTTGGCGCCTCACCCATTTTCCAGGCGGCCAACAAGGCCAAGGCGGTCATGGTGGCCAGAAACACAAAGGTCTCGTTGAAGGCCCGCAAATCGGCGCGACTCGGGATGCCCGATGCATGGGCATACACCGCCAAACGCCACTCCAGCACGATGGCGCAAATGCTCACCCCCGCCGCGCCGCCCAGCATGCGCACAAAACCAATCACGCTCGACGCCTGCGGGATCAGGTCTTTGGGCAAGCCCCGCATTGCGCCCAAGTTGAGCGAAGGCAAGATGAAGCCCAAGCCAATGCGCCCCAGGATCACCAAAATCCACAGCAGCGCCAAGCCCGCCGCCGGGTGGACCAAGGGCATGAGCGCAAACGACAGCGCCAGCAAAGCCAGGCCCCAGCTCACCCAATGGGCAGGGGGCATGCGGTGCGACAAACGCCCCACCGCCGCGATGGTCACGGCCAGCAAGATGCCGGCCGGCAACAAGGCCGCGCCAATGTAGGACGGCGACAAACCCAGGCCCATCTGCATGTAGACCGGCAGCAAATACGTGGAGCCAAACAACGCAATGCCGTAGGTGAATGACACCAGCGCCCCCATGGCGAAATGGCGGTGGCCAAACACCTGCAGGTTCATGAGCGGGCCGCGCCGGACATGGCGGGCCTGGCGCAAGGACTTGGCTTTTCGGCCCGACGAGGCAGGACGCACGCTTCGGCGCGGCTTCAGCAAATACCGCTGCCAAGCCACAAACACCACCATGCCCAAGCACGCCATCGCCAGCAGAACGAAGGCCAACGTGGCGTCATCGCTGCGCAGTTGCACCAGGCCGTTGAGCAGCATCAAGGTCGAGGCGCTGGCCAGCGCCAGCCCTATCCAGTCCAGTCCCGGGCTGTCGGCATCGGCCTGCACACCGCCCGGGGCCGAGGTGGGCACGTAGCGGCGCGACAGCCACAGCGCCACCATGGCCAATGGCACCACCATGAAAAAGATTGAACGCCAACCAAACAGATCGACCAGCACCCCGCCAATGCTGGGGCCAACGGCCGGGGCCAGCACCACGCCCATGCTGAACAAGCCGCTGGCACGGCCCTGCTCATCCGGGGCAAAAGCACGCAAAATGATGATGGCCGGGATGGGTTGCACCACACCCGCCGCCAGGCCCTCGGCCACGCGTGCCGCCAGCACCAGCGGAAAATCGTTGGCCAAGCCGCCCGCCACGCCGCCGCCCAGCAGCAGCCACATGCACACCTCGTACACCCGGCGATAGCCGTAGCGCGACAGCAGCCAAGGCGTTGTCAGCATGGACACCGTCATCGCCACCATGAAGCCCGAGGTCACCCATTGCACCCGACTTTGGCCCAGTGTGAAGTGCGCGCTCATGTCGGGGATGGCCACATTCAAGATGGTCGACGACATGACCGCCGCCATGGAGCCCAGCATCACCGACAGCAACAGCAACCAACGGTGCCGCTCGCCATAACGCGCTTGCAGCGCCTGCAGGCTGTGGGGGCCTTGGGCCAGGCTCATGCGCCTGCGCCTTGGTTTTGGCCTTGGTTTTGGTCTTTGGATGGCTGTCCGGACGCCACCACGCAGGCCGCGCAAATGCAGGCCTTGTTCCGTGCCGCTTCAGGCACCTGTTTCAGCAAGTCGGCGCTGAAGTGCACGCGCGTGCACCAGCACGGCCCGGGCGCTGCGGCCCCGGTGTTGGGCGTGGCCATGGCGCAAGCATTGGGCTGTCCACACAAGGGACAGTGGCGGGGGTCAAAGACAAGCTGCGTCATGAAGGTGAAATCTCAGTTTTTGCCCTGGCGACGCCGCTGCACGTCACGCCACAGGCGAATGGCCAGCACCACCAAAGGGGCGGTGTGCAAGAACAAATCAAACATGTCGATGGGTTTGCTCAAACTGCCCTGAAAAAGCATGCGCCACTTTTCCACCAAATGTGGTTCGGGCACAAACGGGGCGACTGCCAGGTAAAGGGCAATGCCCACCAGCCACAACATCGGAATCCGGTCAATCCAGCGCATGGCGCAGCTCCTGAAAACCCTTATTTTCGGGCATGCCAGTTTCGACCGCTTGAATGTCACGGCAAGTCTGTGAGGCAACCCCTTTTTGATGGGTGCCCCCTTGGGACAATGTTGGCGGTCTGCAAGGCTGTATCGCGACGAGGGCGTCGCTCCCACAAAAAAGCATTCATTCAAAACTCATCTGACTGGATCACGGGCCAAGCACATCGCCCATCAAAAACGGCTCCCGAAGGAGCCGTTTTTTCAAGTGCCAGACCTGTCCTGAATCAGGCCGCCTTGACCTTCAAACGCCAAGCGTGCAGCAAAGGCTCGGTGTAACCACTGGGTTGTGCCTTGCCTTTAAAAACCAAATCACAAGCGGCTTGGTACGCGGCCGACGTGTCAAAGTGTCCGGCCATGGGCTGGTAAGCCGCGTCGCCCGCGTTTTGCGCGTCCACCACAGCGGCCATGCGCTCCATGGTGGCTTGCACTTGGGCTTCGGTCACCACGCCGTGCTGCATCCAGTTGGCCATGTGCTGACTGCTGATGCGCAAGGTGGCGCGGTCTTCCATCAGGCCCACGCCGTTGATGTCGGGCACTTTGGAGCAGCCCACACCTTGGTCAACCCAGCGCACCACATAACCCAAGATGCCTTGGGCGTTGTTGTCGAGTTCTTTTTGCTTGTCTTCTTCAGACCAATTGGCCGCATCTTGGGCGACCACAGGGAACTGCAACAAAGCGTTGAGGGTGGTTTCGCGCAACTCTTTGGCGTCTTGCTTGGCCACAGCCTTTTCCATCTGCTTTTGCAGCGCAGGCACGTCCACCTGGTGGTAGTGCATGGCATGCAGTGTGGCAGCGGTGGGGCTGGGCACCCAGGCGGTGTTGGCACCGGCCATAGGGTGGCCAATTTTGGCTTTCAGCATGTCGGCCATCAGGTCGGGCATGGCCCACATGCCTTTGCCGATTTGGGCGCGGCCACGCAAGCCGCAAGCCAGGCCCACGTTGACGTTGTTCTTTTCGTAAGCACCCAGCCAGGTGCTGTTCTTGATGTCGCCCTTGCGCATGACGGGGCCGGCCAGCATGCAGGTGTGCATCTCGTCGCCTGTGCGGTCCAAAAAGCCGGTGTTGATGAAGGCCACGCGGCTCTTGGCGGCGGCAATGCAGGCTTTCAGGTTGGCGCTGGTGCGGCGCTCTTCGTCCATGATGCCCAGCTTGACGGTGGAAGGCTTCATGCCGATGACTTTTTCGACGCGGCCAAACAGTTCGTCGGCAAAAGCCACCTCTTTGGAGCCGTGCATCTTGGGCTTGACGATGTAGACGCTGCCGGTTCGGCTGTTGCGCAGAGGGTGCGACGATTTTTTCTGCAAGTCCACCAAGGCGCAGGTCACGGTGATCATGGCGTCCAGAATGCCTTCGGGGATCTCTTTCATGCTGCCATCGGCCGCTTTGTAAAGGATGGCGGGGTTGGTCATCAGGTGACCGACGTTGCGCACGAACATGAGCGAGCGGCCATGCAACTTGACGGTGCCTTTGCCTGCGGGCTTGGTGTATTCACGGTCACCGTTCATGGTGCGGGTGAAGGTCTTGCCGCCCTTTTGCACTTCTTCGCTCAAAGTGCCTTGCAAAATGCCCAACCAATTTTTGTAAGCCAGCACTTTGTCTTCAGCGTCCACAGCCGCCACAGAGTCTTCCAGGTCCAGGATGGTGGACAAAGCGCTTTCGGCGATCAGGTCGGACACGCCCGCCGGATCGGTCATGCCGATGGGGGTGGTCTTGTTGATTTGCAGATCGAGGTGGATGCCGTTGTGCACGAACAGGACCGAGGCGGGTGCCTTGACATCGCCGGTGTAGCCCACGAACTGCTTGGCATCGGCCAAGGTGGTGTTCTTGCCATTGGCCAGCGTCACCACCAACTTGCCCGATTTCACGGCGTAGCCCTTGCTGCCCACATGCGAACCTGTCTTCAGGGGGGCCGTGCGGTCGAGCACGTTGCGGCAGTAGTCGATGACTTTGGCACCGCGCAGGGGGTTGTAGCCGGTGCCTCCGTCTGGTGATTTGCCACAGCCGTCGGCCTCAGAGATGGCGTCGGTGCCGTACAGCGCGTCATACAAGGAGCCCCAACGGGCGTTGGCGGCGTTCAGGGCGTAACGGGCGTTCAGGATAGGCACCACCAGTTGCGGGCCAGCCAGCTTGGCCAGCTCAGCATCCACGTTGGCGGTCGTGGCCTGGGCGTTCTTGGGTTCGGGCACCAAGTAACCGATTTGCGACAAGTACTTTTTGTACTCTTTCATGGCTTTGCCTTCACCGACCGGGCCTGGGTTGGCGGTGTGCCACGCGTCCATGGCGGTCTGGATGCGGTCGCGCTCGGCCAGAAGGGCGATGTTTTTTGGGGCCAGGTCGCCCACGATGTCATTGAAGCCTTTCCAGAACTTGGCTGGCTCCACGCCAGTGGCGGGCAGCATCTGGTCATTGATGAAACTCAGCAGTGGGCTGGCCACTTGCAGGTTGTGGATGGCGGTGCGTTCAGTCATAAAACCTCTGGGGTCAAGTCAAAAAATAGGGGAAGGCCGCCATGCGCAAACACCGCGCCAGAGGCGAACCTGCATCGTTGAGCACTCTATTCTAAATTTAGACGCAGATAAACCTGTCCAAACTGCATAGACCCATGACTTTTAAACACAAATACAAGTCGGGATGGAGCGCATCACCCGCGCTGAGCACTGCGGTTTAATTCAGCCATGACACCTGCCCTCACCCCATCCGTTTTGATCAGCGAAGTCGGCCCGCGCGATGGCCTGCAATCGGTCAAAGCCACCATGCCCACGGCGAACAAACTGCGCTGGATCGACGCGCTGGCCGCAGCCGGTCTGCGCGAAATCGAAGTGGCCTCGTTTGTGCCGGCCCAACTGTTGCCGCAAATGGCCGACGCCGCGCAGGTGGTGCAGCACGCGCTGCGCCACAGCGGTGTGCGGGTGATGGCGCTGGTGCCCAACTTGCGCGGTGCCCAAGCCGCACTGGCTGCAGGTGCTCAAAAACTCACCCTGCCTGTGTCGGCCAGCCCAGTGCATTCGATGGCCAATGTGCGCAAAACACCCGAGGCCATGGTCGACGAGGTGCGCGCCGTTTTGCGCCTGCGCGACGAAATCGCGCCCCATGTGCCGGTTGAGGTGGGCATGTCCACCGCCTTTGGCTGCACTGTGCAGGGCTTGGTGCCCGAGGACGATGTGCTGCGCTTGGCGGTGCAACTGGCGCAAGCGGGGGTGGACGAAATCGGCCTGTCGGACACGACCGGCATGGGCAACCCGGCACAAGTCAGCCGCTTGTTCAAGGCCCTGTTCAGCGAAATTGGCACCTTGACGGGCGCGGCCCACATGCACAACACCCGAGGCTTGGGCTTGGCCAATTGCCTGGCCGCTTACGAAGTGGGGGTGCGCACCTTCGACAGCTCGCTGGGCGGTCTGGGCGGCTGCCCTTATGCCCCGGGCGCATCGGGCAATGTGGTCACCGAAGACTTGGTGTTCATGTTCGAGGCCATGGGCGTGTCCACCGGGGTCGATCTGAACCGGCTCATGGCCGCCCGCGAGCCGCTCAAAATCGGGCTGCCCGGCGAGCCGTTGTACGGCATGACGCCCGAGGCGGGACTGCCCAAAGGCTGGCCTTCGGTTTTGTAGGGGCTCACCCTGTGGGCGGTGGTTGGATGGGTAAAGGACCCTCATCGCCCACGGGGTGAGCTCCTACAAAGACAGCATCAATCCACAGAAATACACAGCCACTCCAACCTTGAACCCGCATAATCGGGACGTATGGACAAGCTCAAAGCCTTTGAAACCTTTGTCGCGGTGGCCACCAAAGGCAGCCTGACCGCCGCAGCCCGGGCCGAGGGCGTGGCACCGGCCATCATCGGCCGCAGGCTGGATGCACTGGAAGAAAGCCTGGGCGTGAAACTGCTGGTGCGCACCACACGGCGCATCACCCTCACGCATGAAGGCAGCGCATTTCTGGAAGATTGCCAACGCTTGCTGTCCGATGTGGCCAACGCCGAGGCCAGCGTCTCGGCGGGCGGCGTCAAGGCCAGCGGCCATTTGCGCATCACCGCCCCAGCCGGTTTTGGCCGCCGCCATGTGGCGCCCTTGGTGCCGCGCTTTCGTGAACTGCACCCCGATGTGAGCATTTCCCTGAACCTGAGCGACCGGGTCGTCGATCTGGCCGCCGAAGGCTTTGACTGCGCCGTGCGCGTGGGCGACCTGCCTGACTCTTCTTTGGTGAGTGTGCGCATGGCCGACAACCGCCGTTTGTGCGTGGCCACACCCGGCTATTTGGCACGTCGCGGCACCCCCAAACAGCCGTCGGACTTGCTTCAACACGATTGCCTGACTTTGTCCAGTGACGCCTCGCAAACCCGAGGCTGGGCCTTTCGCACCCCCACGGACATCGGCCACGAGGTGACGCACCTTCGGCCAGGCGGCCCCCTGGATTGCTCGGATGGTCAGGTGCTGCACGACTGGTGCTTGGCCGGTTACGGCATTGCCTGGCGCAGCACTTGGGAGGTGGAACGTGAAATTCACTCTGGCCAATTGGTGGCGGTGCTGGAAGACTTTGCCGCGCCCCCCAACGGGATTTTTGTGGTGTTTTCGCAGCGCAAGCACTTGCCTTTGCGCGTGCGCTTGTGGATCGACCACCTCAAACGCCACTACGCACAACCGGGTTACTGGCAAGCGGCCGAAGACTAAGGCCAGCACGGCCACTGCTTGGGATGCGTGTGCCGCGTCCATCGCCCAAGAGGGGCGGCTCCTGAAAAAAGGACAGGGCAGTCACCCCCAAGAGCGCACCCTGTGCGCGATGGTTTTCAGGGGGGGCGTGTGCCAAACCCGTTCGCCCACGGGGTGGGCTCCCACAGGAGCTCGCGTTCAGATCACTTCTTGAGGCATTCCGACATGAAGGCCTTGCGCTCGTCGCCTTTTTTGCCAGCAGCGTCAGCGTTGCAGGTCTTCATTTTGTTTTGCTGCTTTTCTTGCTTGCTGGCGCTCAGGCAATCTTTCATGAAAGCTTTGCGTTCGTCGCCTTTTTTGCCTTCAGCCTCTTTGTTGCAAGTGGCCATTTTGCTTTGCTGAGCTGTTTTTTCAGCCGCAGGCGCAGAAGCTGAAGCAGCCGGAGCCGCTGCAGCGGGGGCAGCAGCAGGCTTGACGGGGTCGGCAGCGAAAGCCAAGCCGGAAACCAAGACAAAACCCAAAGCAGCGATAGAAATGGTGTGGCGCATGAGTGGACTCCCAAAAAATATTCAAAGACAAAAAACACCACACGGGTCTGTGTGGTGGTCAATTTAACGCGCCAAAGTGACCGCTGGGCGACAGCACATGTGACGAACTGTAATTACTGTACTTAAAAACACACCCAAGACCTGTTCAAAGCCAGGCACGCCATCGTCCCCGTAAAATTGCGTCCTATGCTTTCTGCCAAACAACATTTGCTCGTGGCCTTGGCCACCGAGCTTGACAAACTCCAGCCCGGCGCAGGCGCACGGGCTGCCTTTGAATCCCCCAAGGTCGCCTCGCACGGCGACTTGGCCTGCACCGCCGCCATGCAATTGGCCAAGGCCCTCAAACAAAACCCCCGGCAACTGGGCGAAACGCTGCGTGCCGCTTTGCTGGCCACCCCCGCCTTTGAGCGCTGGGTTGACGCCATTGAACTGGCCGGCCCGGGTTTTATCAACATCCGACTCAAAGATGTCGCCAAACAAGCCGTGGTGCACGAGGTGCTGCAAGCGGCCGACTGCTTTGGCGATCAGCCGGTGAAATCCGACAAGGTGCTGGTCGAGTTCGTTTCGGCCAACCCCACCGGTCCGCTTCATGTGGGCCATGGCCGCCAAGCGGCTTTGGGTGACGCAATTTGCAACCTGCTGACCACGCAAGGCCAGCAGGTCTACCGCGAGTTTTATTACAACGATGCGGGCGTGCAGATTGGCACGCTGGCCAAGAGCACGCACATGCGCGCTCTTGGCCTCAAACCCGGTGATGCCAGCTGGCCGACCGACCCCGAAAACCCCGAAAGCAAAGCGTTTTACAACGGCGATTACATCCAGGACATCGCGAACGACTTTATGGCCCAAAAAACCGTCAGGTCGGACGACCGCGAGTTCACTGGCAGCGGCGACGTGAACGACGTGGACGGCATGCGCCAGTTTGCCGTGGCGTACCTGCGCCACGAGCAGGACCTGGACTTGAAAGCCTTTGATGTCAAATTTGACAACTATTACCTAGAGTCGAGCCTTTACACCAGCGGCAAGGTCGACGCCGCCGTGCAAAAGCTCAATGAAGCGGGCAAGACCTACGAGCTCGATGGTGCCCTGTGGCTCAAATCCACCGACTACGGCGACGACAAAGACCGCGTCATGCGCAAGGGTGACGGCACCTACACCTACTTTGTGCCCGATGTGGCATACCACATCACGAAGTGGGAGCGCGGCTTTGGCCGTGTGGTGAACATCCAGGGCACCGACCACCACGGCACCATTGCCCGCGTACGGGCAGGCCTGCAGGCGGCAGGCGTCGGCATTCCCGAGGGCTACCCCGACTACGTGCTGCACACCATGGTGCGCGTGATGCGCGCAGGCGTTGAGGTCAAAATTTCCAAGCGAGCGGGCAGTTACGTGACGCTGCGCGACCTGATCGAGTGGACCAGCAAAGACGCGGTGCGCTTTTTCCTGCTGTCACGCAAGCCCGACACCGAATACATCTTTGACATTGATTTGGCGTTGGCTCAAAACAACGACAACCCGGTGTATTACGTTCAGTACGCACACGCACGCATCTGCTCGGTGCTGGCTGCTTGGAAAGAAAAAGACGGCGGCGACATCGCCAGCCTGACGCATGCAGACCTGTCGCCGCTGCAAAGCCCACAAGCTCTTGCGCTCATGCTTGCCCTGGCCAAGTACCCCGAGATGCTGACGTCTGCCGCCACCGACTTCGCACCGCACGACGTCACCTTCTATTTGCGCGATCTGGCCTCGCAATACCACAGCTACTACGACGCCGAGCGCATTTTGGTGGAAGACGAAGCGGTTAAAAAAGCGCGTCTGGCGCTGGTCGCGGCCACCGCACAGGTGCTGCGCAATGGTTTGAAGGTGCTGGGCGTGTCCGCGCCCCAAAAAATGTGAATGGATTTGCCATGATTGCTCAATCTCAACGCGGCGGTACTTTTCTGGGTTTCATCATTGGATTGGTCTTGGGCTTGTCCGTGGCCATGGCAGTGGCCATTTACGTGACCAAGGTGCCCACACCGTTTTCAAACAAAAACCAACCTCGCACCAACGACCAGGAAGTGCAGGAAACTCGCAAAAACAAGGACTGGAACCCCAACAGCGTGTTGCAACCCAAAGCGGCCGAAGAGATTGCGCCCCTGCCTGAAACCAAAGCATCTGTGGTGGACGACCAGACCAAAGACAAATTGGCCGAAAAGCCAGCCGACAAAGCTCCCGCTGACACGACCAAAGCCGAACCCCGCCCTGCTGCGGTGACAGCCGACCCCCTGGGCGATCTGGCCAAAGCCAAAACCACCTTGAGCACCCCCGCTGCCAAAGCCAGTGTCAACGATTCTTTTGACTACTTGGTCCAAGCCGGTGCCTACCGAACCAGTGCCGATGCCGATGCCCAAAAAGCGAAACTCGCCCTGATCGGCATGGATGCCAGAGTATCAGAGCGCGATGTCGGTGGACGCATCGTTTACCGCGTCCGGATGGGGCCTTTTGAAGACAAAAGTGCTGCCGAACGCGCACGCGCCAAAATGGACGCCAACGGCATCGACAACACGCTGGTGCGTTTGCAGCGTTGACATGACATGAACACCAGCGCCCAAAGGGTCGCTGAAACCCAAGGAGCCTTGATGAAACGTCGCTTTTTTTCCACCGCCTTGCTGTCCACAGCCGCCCTCTTGGGCAGCTTGCCCGCTTGGGCGCAACAAGCTTTCAAATCTGGCAAAGACTACATCACGCTGGACAAGCCAATGGCCACCGATGCGGGTTCCGGAAAAATGGAAGTGCTTGAATTCTTTTGGTACAGCTGCCCCCACTGCAACGCCTTTGAACCCCAATTTGCGCAATGGGCCAAAAATGCCCCCAAAGACGTGGTGGTGCGCCGCATTCCCGTGGCCTTTCGCGACGACTTTGCGCCGCAACAACGCCTTTATTTCACGCTGGAGGCCATGGATTTGATCGAAAAAATGCATGTGCGCGTGTTCACCGCCATTCACGGTGAAAAGCTCATGCTGAACACCGACGCGGCGGTGCTGTCCTGGATTGAAAAGCAAGGCATTGACAAAACCAAGTTCAACGATACTTACAAATCATTTGGCGTGGCGACCAAATGCAAACGGGCGGTACAACTGCAAAATGACTTCAAAATAGAAGGCGTGCCCTCCCTGGGCGTGGCCGGCCGTTACTACATTGATGGCACCTTGGCCGGCAGCATGGACCGCGCCCTGAAGGTGGCCGAATCCCTCTTGGCTCAAACCCGAACGGCACGCTGAAGCACCTTTGGCTTGCGGATGGGTGCCTGCCCGGCATCCATTCAAGCGTTTTTCGTCGGCCTAGGGCGTTTTGGTCCTCAATCAGCAAGGCTTGGGCCTACAATCGAATGATTGTCCAGCAAGATTCATGCCCTCCATTCCCCACACCCCTTTTTTGACCGCCTTCTTGGGCTCCATGCTGTTGGGTCTGTGCGCGTTGAGCCTGCCGGCTTGGGCCGAAAAAGCTGACCGCGACAAACCCATGCACATTGAAGCCGACAGCATGAAGCATGATGAGAACAAACAATTCACGTTGTTCAACGGTCAAGTGCTTGCCACCAAAGGCACTTTGGTTTTGCGTGCCAACCGCATGGAAGTTCAGCAAGACAGCCAAGGCAAACAAGTGGCCCGCTTGTGGGCAGCCCCCAATGAGCGGGTGTTCTTTCGCCAAAAACGCGAAGGTCTTGACGAATTCATCGAAGGCGAGTCCGAGACCCTCACTTACGACAACCAAGCTGATGTGGTCACCTTGGTCAAACGGGCTGAAGTGCGCATGCTTCGCGGCACCGTGGTGGCAGACCAAATTCAGGGGCAAACCATTGTGTTCAACAACAACACCGAAGTGATTCAAGTGGATGGCCGGGCACAGGACAGCCCCAACCCCCGGGAGCAGCGTGTGCGGGCCACCCTGACGCCTCGTCAAAACCTATCGGCTCCTGCGGCCGACGCAGTGCAAGCCGTACCACGTCCCGTTTTGCGCAACAGCCCCAGCCTTGCCACGCCCTCCAAACCATGAGCCAGGCTCCTTTCACCAGCCGCTTGGAAGCTCGGCACCTGAAAAAAGCTTACGGCAGCCGCAAAGTGGTGCACGATGTGTCAGTGCAAGTCGACAAAGGCGAAGTGGTCGGTTTGCTTGGCCCCAATGGCGCAGGCAAAACCACTTCTTTTTACATGATCGTGGGCCTGGTCAGCGCCGACGGGGGGCAAATCCTGATCGATGGGCAAGACGTCACGCGCATGCCGATTCACAAACGCTCACGCATGGGCTTGTCTTATTTGCCGCAAGAAGCCTCCATTTTTAGAAAACTGTCTGTGGCTGATAACGTGCGGGCCATTCTTGAGTTGCAAAGCGATGGGCAAGGCCGCCCCTTGGCCCACGCCGAAGTCGAAAAACGCCTGAGCGAACTGCTGGCCGATTTGCGGGTGGACCACCTGCGCGACTCACCCTCAGTGGCGCTGTCAGGCGGCGAGCGCCGCCGCGTCGAAATTGCCCGTGCCTTGGCCACGGACCCGCGTTTTATCTTGCTTGATGAGCCTTTTGCCGGCATCGACCCGATTGCCGTGATTGAAATCCAGCGCATCATTGCCTTTCTCAAGCAACGCGGGATTGGCGTGCTCATCACCGACCACAATGTGCGCGAGACGCTGGGCATTTGTGATCACGCGTTCATCATCAGCGAGGGGCGGGTGCTGGCCGAAGGCACACCCGAGGAAATCGTGGCCAATGCCGATGTGCGCCGGGTGTACTTGGGCGAACACTTCCGCATGTGATGCACCCATCCGTACGCTCTGACATGAAAGCCTAGCCTTGAGACCCGGTCTATCGCTGCGCATGTCGCAGCATCTGGCGCTCACGCCCCAGCTGCAACAATCCATTCGCCTGCTGCAACTGTCCACACTGGAGCTGTCGCAAGAGGTGGACCAGATGCTGGACGAGAACCCCTTTCTCGAACGCACCGAAGAAGAAGCTCCAGCCGAGGCCTTTGGCCTGGACCAGGCCGACACCCACGTCAGTTTGGGCGACCGTGTGAGCGAAAGCGCCAGCAGCGCCAGCAGCGCCAGCAGCAGCGATGACAGCCCCAGCGAAACCCGCGACGAAGCCGTGACCGACGTGGCCGAAAGCTGGGACGGTGACGGCAGCGTGGAAATGCGACCCGACGACAGCGAGTGGGGAGGCGACGCCACACCGCGCCAAAACAATGGCGAAGAAACCGCAGACGCCATCGACCTGGCCGGCAGCAATGGCTCGCTCACCGACTTTTTGCACCGCCAAGCGCTGTCGCTGCGCCTGTCCGAAATCGACCGCGCCGCTTTGCGCTTTTTGATCGAGTCGCTCAACGACGACGGCTACCTGACCGACACCCTGCCCGAGCTGGCCGCCAGTCTTGCTGGCAGTGACGACCTTGAACAAATCGATGAGCTGGTGCACCGATTCACGGTGGCGCTGGGCTTGCTGCAATCGCTTGAACCCGTGGGCGTGGGCGCACGCGACTTGGCCGAATGCCTGCGCATCCAGGTCAAAGCCTGGCTGCAGAGCGAGCCGGATAACGAAGTGGCCCAAGCGGCGCTGATCATCTGCGCGCAACCGCTGGAAATGCTGGCCAAGCGCGACTTCAAACGCTTGGCGGTGTCATGCGGGCTGAGTGAAGCCGTGGTCAAAGCTGCCATTGCGTTCATTGCGCGGCTCGAACCCAAGCCTGGGCGTCCCTTTGCTCTGGCCGAGCAAAACATCATCATTCCGGATGTGCTGGTGGTGAACTCCAGCAAGACGGCGACACCCAAATTTCGCATCCAGCTCAACCCCGACGTCATGCCCAAGCTGCGCGTGCACGACATCTACGCCAACGCCTTGCGCGGCGGCAAGGGCGACAACCACGCCGGTTTGCAGCAACGCCTTCAAGAAGCCCGATGGTTCATCAAGAACATTCAGCAGCGCTTTGACACCATCTTGCGCGTGTCGACGGCCATTGTTGAGCGGCAAAAGAGTTTTTTAACCCACGGCGCACTGGCCATGCGCCCGCTGGTGCTGCGCGAGATCGCCGACGAGCTGGGCATGCACGAATCCACCATCAGCCGCGTGACCACGGCCAAATACATGTCCACGCCACAAGGCACCTTTGAGCTGAAGTATTTCTTTGGCTCGGGCCTGGGCACCGACAGCGGCAGCGCCGCGTCAAGCACCGCCGTGCGCGCCCTGATCAAGCAATTTGTGGCGGCTGAAAAACCCGCCAAACCTTTGTCGGACAACCAGATTTCCGAGATGCTGAAAGAGCAAGGCATCGACTGCGCTCGCCGCACCGTGGCCAAGTACCGCGAAGCCCTGAAGATCGCGCCTGCGAACCTGCGCAAAACCCTTTGAGAGTATTTGAGTGAATTCATTGAACCTGTTCATGCCTTGCGCCGCTGGCGTTGAGGGCTTTTTGGCCGACGAGGTCCACGCCATCACGGGCCTGACAGGCCACGACCTGATGACCGGGCGCGGCGGCGTGATGGCACGCGCTTCGTGGCGCGATGCGATGCGCATCAACCTGCACAGCCGCCTGACCCAGCGTGTGCTGGTGCAGCTGTCGGTCACCGACTACCGCAACGAAAACGACCTGTACAACGCCGCCAGCGAAGTGGCCTGGGAAATCTGGTTCACCCCCAAGCAGACCTTCAAGATCGACATCACGGCGCAGCACAGCCCACTGACCAGCCTGAACTTTGCGGCCCTCAAAATCAAGGATGCCGTGGCCGACCGTTTCCGCGCCAAACGCGGTGAGCGCCCCAGCGTCGACACCACCTGGCCCGATGTGCGCATCTACGCGCACCTGACGCCCGAAACGGCCACGCTTTACATCGACACCTCGGGCGAGCCTTTGTTCAAGCGCGGCTGGCGCACCGACAAGGGCGACGCGCCTTTGAAGGAAACCCTGGCCGCCGCCATGATCGCGGCCAGCGGCTGGGACGCCACCGTGCCCCTGTACGACCCCTGCTGCGGCAGCGGCACCATTCCGATCGAAGCGGCGCAAATCGCCTGCTGTATTGCGCCCGGTTTGCAACGTCGCTTTGGTTTCGAGAAATTGCTGCCCTTCCAGAACCACGTTTGGCAAGGCCTGATCGAAGAAGCCCGTGACCTGGAACACGAACCCACCGCGCCGATTTTTGGCAGCGATGTGGCGTTTCGAATGGTGGACTTTTCGGAGCGCAACGCCGAGCGCGCGGGCGTATCGGGCGTGATCGAGTTCCGGGGTGGAGACGCCCTGCAACGCATGCCGCCGAGCGAGACCCCTGGCGTCATGCTGCTCAACCCACCCTATGGCGAGCGGATTGCCGCAGCGGGTGTGGCCGGGCGCGGGCGCGACAACTTCCAGCCGGGTGCCCTTTCGGATGCTCGTGCCAGTTCCCGAGCCTCCGACCAAAGCCACCACCGCGAAACCGCCCAAACCCAAGACGGCGACGACAGCGTCGACTTCTTTGCCCAACTGGCCAGCCACTGGAAGAAAAACTACAGCGGCTGGAGCGCCTGGATGCTCACGCCCGACCTGAAGCTGCCCAGCAAAATGCGCCT
>CAITSG010000199.1 GCA_903894995.1 uncultured Burkholderiales bacterium | reverse complement strand
TGAAATTGTGGCACGATTTGCAACCGATTTGACACCCCCCAACCGGGCGCAGGTCTTAAGCTAGGAGGCATTGCCCCACAGGCGCGGTGTTTGCCGTGTGCCGGGGGTCACAGCCAAGGAAGCACCATGACCGTTTTGCACTCCCAACTGAACCCGCGTTCCGCCGATTTCCAGCACAACGCCACCGCCATGCGGGCCTTGGTCGATGACTTGCGTGCCCATTTGGAGCGTGTGGCCCAAGGCGGTGGCGAAGCCCCCCGGGCCAAGCACACCGCCCGGGGCAAGCTGCTGCCGCGTGACCGCGTGCAGATGCTGCTCGACCCCGGCACGCCTTTTCTGGAAGTCGCGCCGCTGGCGGCTTTGAACATGTACAACAACGACGCGCCCAGCTCGGGCGTGATCGTGGGCATTGGCCGCGTGAGCGGCGTGGACTGCATGATCGTGTGCAACGACGCCACGGTGAAGGGCGGCACCTATTACCCGATGACCGTGAAAAAGCATTTGCGTGCGCAAGAGATCGCGCAGCAAAACCACCTGCCTTGTATTTATCTGGTGGACTCGGGCGGCGCCAACTTGCCCAACCAGGACGAAGTCTTCCCCGACCGCGACCACTTTGGCCGCATTTTCTTCAACCAGGCCAATATGAGCGCGCAAGGCATTGCGCAGATCGCGGTGGTCATGGGCAGTTGCACGGCGGGTGGCGCGTATGTGCCCGCCATGAGCGACGAAACCATCATCGTCAAAAACCAGGGCACCATCTTTTTGGGCGGCCCGCCACTGGTCAAGGCCGCCACCGGTGAGGTGGTGAGTGCCGAGGATCTGGGTGGCGGTGATGTGCACACACGCCTGTCGGGGGTTGCCGACCATTTGGCGCAAAACGACGTGCATGCGCTGGCGCTGGCGCGTCAGGCCGTGAAAAACCTGAACGCACAAAAAGCCCCCAACATCGCCACACACGCACCTGTGCCGCCGCTGTTTGATGCGCAAGAGCTGTATGGCGTGATCCCGACCGACACGCGCAAACCTTTTGACGTGCGCGAGATCATTGCCCGCATCGTCGACGGCTCGGAGTTCGACGAATTCAAATCGCGCTTTGGCACCACCTTGATCTGCGGTTTTGCCCGCATCGAAGGCATGCCGGTGGGCATCATCGCCAACAACGGCATTTTGTTCAGCGAATCGGCGCTCAAAGGCGCGCACTTCATCGAACTGTGCTGCCAGCGCAAAGTGCCCTTGGTGTTTTTGCAGAACATCACCGGCTTCATGGTGGGCCGCAAATACGAAAACGAAGGCATCGCCCGCAACGGCGCGAAGATGGTCACAGCCGTGGCGACAGCCGCTGTGCCCAAGTTCACCATCATCATTGGCGGCAGCTTTGGTGCAGGCAACTACGGCATGTGCGGCCGCGCTTACAGCCCCCGCTTCTTGTGGATGTGGCCCAATGCCCGCATCTCCGTCATGGGCGGTGAGCAAGCGGCCAGCGTGCTGGCCACCGTCAAGCGTGACGGCATCGAGGGCAAGGGAGGCCAATGGAGCGCCGACGAAGAAGCCGCGTTCAAGGCCCCCATCAAAGAGCAATACGAGGTGCAGGGTCACCCTTACTACGCCACCGCCCGCCTGTGGGACGACGGCATCATCGACCCGGCCGACACCCGCCGCGTGCTGGCGCTGGGCCTGAGTGCATCGCTCAATGCACCAATTCCCGAGACGAAATTTGGACTTTTCCGCATGTGATGTGTATGATTTTTTAAATTCATACACATTAAGGGGCTGTGCGCATGCGAACCAACATTGAAATTGACGACGACTTGATGGCCGCTGCCATGGCGGCTGGCGGCTTCAAGACCAAAAAGGAAGCGGTTGAAGAGGGTTTGCGTTTGCTCAAGCGCAAGAAGGCCTATGCGGCGTTGTTGGCTGCGCGTGGCACTTTGTTTTGGGACGACTCCGACGAAGCCTGGGCCAAGGCGCGCGAAGAGCGGCAACTTGCAGAGACTGTGCAAGAACCTGCTGCTACATATGAGGTCAAGCCCGCTGTTAAAGCTCGAAAATCCCAAGCAGGCGCTCAAACTGAGCTGCGTGGGAAAGGCAAGCCAGCATGATTTTGGTGGACTCCAGCGTGCTGATCGATCACTTTCGAGGCACGATCAACCCACAGACCCAGCAGCTCAAGCACTGGCTCTCCGGGCAAGAAGGGCCGCCTGACATTGGAGTGGCTGATTTGGTTATTTTTGAGGTGGTTCGAGGCTTCTCCACGGCCAGTGCCCAGGCCCGGGCGCGCGACCTTCTGCTGGACTTGGAGGTGGTGGAGATCGGTGGCCTCGACAACGCCTTGCAGGCGGCCACACTCTATCAACGGTTGCGCCAGTCAGGCCGCACCGTGCACAGCCCCATCGACGTGCTGTTGGCCAGCTACTGCATGACCCACGGCCACACGCTGCTGCACCGCGACGCCGACTTTGAATCGCTCAAAACTTTAGGAGGACTGGAGACATGGCCACAATGAATACATCGACTTGGCATACCCACTTCAGCGGTCTAGCGCGTTATCACGTCTGGGCCACACACCGCTTGCTCGAAATGGTCTCGCGCGTGTCCGCCGAAGACTACCAACGCGACGTGGGCCTGTTCTTCAAAAGCATCCACGGCACGCTGAACCACATGCTGGTGGCCGAGCACTTGCTCTGGTATCCGCGTTTTGCCAAAGGCGCGTCGCCGGTGCTGGCGCTGGACACCGAGGTTGAGCCCCACCGCGAACGCCTGGCGCAGGCGCTCAAGGGCGGATCGGCCAACTGGACGCCCCTGATCGCCAGCTGGAGTGCAGATCGTTTTGATGGCCAACTGGATTACCGGACCAGCAAGGGCGACCCCCTGTCCTTGCCGTTTGCAGCCACCTTGGCGCATGTGTTCAACCACGCCACCCACCACCGTGGTCAGATCACGGCGGCATTGACGGCGATGGGCCAGCCTTGCCCGGAGCTGGACATGGTGTATTTCCTTTTGGCAGAACAGGCCCCCAAAGCATGAGCTCAGCACTGAAAATTTCCACCCAAGCCGGCGTGCACACCATCACGCTGTCGCGCCCCGATGTGCGCAACGCCTTCAACGACGAAGTCATTGCCGAGCTGAAAAACGCTTTTCTGGCGGTGGCCCAAGACGCAGCCGTGCGTTGCGTGGTGCTGGCCGCAGAGGGCCCCGCCTTTTGCGCCGGTGCCGATCTGAACTGGATGCGCCGCATGGCGGATTACAACCAGGGCGAAAACTTGGCCGACGCGGGCGAGCTGGCCGCCATGCTGCGCGCCATTTACGAATGCCCCCAGCCGACCATTGCACGCGTGCAGGGCGATGTATACGCGGGCGGCATGGGCCTGGTGGCAGCCTGCGACATGGCGGTGACTGTGGACACAGCGCATTACTGCCTGAGCGAGGTCAAGCTGGGCCTGATTCCCGCCACCATCAGTCCTTATGTGATCCGCGCCATGGGCGCGCGTGCGGCGCACCGCTACTTTTTGACGGCCGAGCGCTTCGGCGCGGCTGAAGCGCACCGCATCGGTCTGGTGCACGAGGTGGTGAACGCCGATGCGCTGGACGCCAAAGTGGCCGAGCTGACACAAGCGCTGGTGAACGCCAGCCCCAACGCCGTGCGCGCTTGTAAAAAGCTGGTGCAGGACGTGGCCGAACGCGAAATCAACGATGCGCTGGTGGCACAGACGGTGGCGGGCATCGCCGACATCCGCGCCAGCAGCGAAGGCAAAGAGGGCGTGCAGTCCTTTTTGCAAAAGCGCAAACCCAACTGGCTGCTGCCC
>CAITSG010000198.1 GCA_903894995.1 uncultured Burkholderiales bacterium | reverse complement strand
TGACCACCGAGTGCATGATTTCCGAAGCACCGAAAGAAGAGTCCGGCGCTGGCGGCATGCCTGACATGGGCGGCATGGGTGGTATGGGCGGCATGGGCATGTAAATGCCAAGCCGGTCAGAAGGGCTTGGTGGGAGACCCCTGCCCTGTCTGTCACCCCGGGCTTGACCCGGGGTCCATGACCCCAAAAGCCCCGCAAGGTGTAAACCTTGCGGGGCTTTTTTATTCTTTGCGAAATATTTGCATGCTAAGGTTCTGATTTAAAAGTTATAAAAAATATAACAGCAAACAGCAAACCGTAAATTTCATCGGATACGGTTGAATTTCTTATCCGTTTTTCTCGACACACCGCTTACTGGGATCGTGAGCTCAAAAGGTCCAGGTCCAGCCCATGCGGCAAATAGTTGTTGAAGTCTTTGTCCAGTGTGGTCAGACGCAATCCGGCGGCAATAGCAAAAGCGGCGAGGTAGGCGTCCATCCAGACTTTTGGAGACGCACTGTTTAACCCAGCAAGACTGCGCCAAAGTCCAAACACGCCCGGTGGCTCGTCTTGCCACGCCACTTGTGGTAAAGCTTGCAGGTTGTCCAGAGTGAGCAGCGCATCGCTGTTGGTCAGCGGAAGAGCCCCATAGGCTTTTGCCAAGGCCGCCGTGGAGAGCAGGCGTAAAAAGCTTTGTTGCGTGGCACGACAAAAAACCGCAGCTTGCGACGCGGTCGCTTGGCGCAACGCCTGTCTGGCCACGCTGTGCGAGGGGTGCTGTTCAAAAGTAGCGGCCAGCCACGCGCTTGTGTCAAAGAGAGAGCCCGCCACGCTGCATGTCCTCCTGGGTCAGCAAGTCCTGTTCGAGCGCTATCAAGGCTTCGGCGGTCATGGACCTGGATGGGGCATCGTCGCTGCCTCGGATGATCGGCAGCCCGTCGGCACCGATTTCAACCCGCGATCCCGGCGGCGGTGTCGCCGGCCGAAGCGCCCCCATCCCCAATCCTTGGCGCAGAAAGTCAGCGGCCAGATCGCGCAGTGTTCGACCCTGCATCAGGGCGCGCAGTTTCATTTCGCGGACCAGTTCGTCGGGCAAGTCAAGTGTGGTTTTCATCAGAGCAAGTTTACCAGTTAGCTGGTTTACCGGCAACGCTTGTCTTTGTTGGAGCAACATACAGGGGATCAAGTTGAGCGGTGGAAGCCCTGGCGACACTGGTGGTCAACACCATCCGTGGCATCTTGAAAGTTGTCGCAGTCAAGGCCCCTGGCTTTGGTGACCGTCGCAAGGCCATGTTGGAAGACATCGCCATCCTGACCGGCGGCAAAGTGATCGCTGAAGAAGTCGGCCTGACCCTCGAAAAAGTGACTTTGGCAGATCTGGGCCAAGCCAAGCGCATCGAAGTGGGCAAAGAAAACACCATCATCATCGACGGCGCTGGCGCTGCGATCGACATCGAAGCCCGCGTCAAACAAGTGCGTGTGCAAATCGAAGAAGCCACTTCTGACTACGACCGCGAAAAGCTGCAAGAGCGCGTGGCCAAGTTGGCTGGCACCATCCAAGGCGACAACGCTGACCAAGACGCCGGCATCAAGCTGGTGTTGAAAGCCATCGAAGCACCTCTGCGCGAAATCGTTTACAACGCCGGTGGCGAGCCCTCAGTGGTGGTGAACGCTGTGTTGGCCGGTTCGGGCAACTACGGCTTCAACGCAGCCAACGACACTTACGGTGACATGATCGAAATGGGCATCTTGGACCCCACCAAAGTGACACGCACTGCTTTGCAATACGCAGCGTCTGTGGCCTCTTTGATGTTGACCACCGAGTGCATGATTTCCGAAGCACCGAAAGAAGAGTCCGGCGCTGGCGGCATGCCTGACATGGGCGGCATGGGTGGTATGGGCGGCATGGGCATGTAAATGCCAAGCC
>CAITSG010000197.1 GCA_903894995.1 uncultured Burkholderiales bacterium | reverse complement strand
GCGTTTGGCAGAACGAACAGTGGTGTAAGTCAGGTTCATTCGTTGGCAAACTGAATCAGGTCGTTGTTTTTCTCGGCAATCTCCATCATCCGGCTGATGATGTGTTTGCGCTTGAGTGCCACGTTGGGCATCGTCATGAACGCGGGCTGCAACAAGGTTTTTTGCAAATCGGCCTGAAGCTTGTTTCTTGCAGGGATGCTTTCCCAAAAACCGGTCAATTTCAGTTCGCGTTCAATTTCTGCATAAACATGCTGTGTCAACGCCACCAAGGCACTGATTTGACTCTCTTCGGTCCAGCCCAAATGGGCTGGCGGCTTTTCCATGACCGTCGCGCCATCGGTCTCGGGTAGCTCCCCAAAAATCTCTTTGCGCAGCATCCGGAAAAACGGCATCTGCTTTTTCTTGTTCAGCCCATAAGTCGGCTCTTGGCTGGCGCTCACGATGCGTTGGCGCAGCTTTTCCAGCGCCTCGTAAATCTTGGCCCAATTTTGTGCAAAGTCTAAAAATATCTGGGCCAAAGCGTCTGCAAACGAAGCTTGCAATTCGGGGTCATCATTCAGCTCCACGTCCAAATGGTTGCGCACAGCGTGCTCAATGGCGGCGGCTTTACTCTTGTTCCCATTGCGTTTTTTGACTTCTTTTTGAAAGTCCTGATCCAAAATAGAAATCGGCTTGACCATCACGTCAATGCCCTTCGACACCAGATAAACGTCCGTGATCTGGCGCAGCTTGGGCGGTATGCCCTTCATGCTCAAGCGCTCGTCACGAAAATGTTTGGATGCCAGCTCGTTGATCGCGACCAAGGCGTTGTAGTCGCTCATGTGGTCCAGCGCTTGACGGGCCGGAAACACCAGGTTGAGATTTTTGGTGAACACCTTGAACAGCGCCATGAATTCAAAGCGCAGGTCTTCGTCGTAAAACACGTCAAAGAAAGCATCGTGGTCAGCCAGATCAGACAGGCCGTTCTTGGCCAAAAACGCCGTGATCGCAGCGTGGCTGGCTTGCAACTCGCGCAATTCGTCTTCAGGAAAGCTGATGGCTTCTGTCAGCTCTTTTTGCTCCCGCTCATCGTAAGAATCCAGCGCTTTTTTCAGGTGGTGGCCAATGCCAACGTAGTCCACCACAAAGCCCTTGTCCTTGGTCTGACCACCCACACGGTTGACCCGCGCAATGGCCTGCAACAAACCATGCGCCACGATCACCTTGTCCAGGTACATGACTTGTTCAATCGGTGCATCAAACCCCGTCAGCAACATGTTGTTGACGATGATGATGCCCACATCACCACTGATGCCGTTGTCTTCCTTGTCAAACGGCAGCTTGAAGCTCTTGATGATGGCTTCATGCTTTCGACTGTCGGTGAATGCCTTGAGGTGCAATTCGTCGTTGTGGTTACCCGAAATCACCACATCACTCTTGAGTCTTTTTAAAGTCAGCAGGTCGGCGTCTTTCTGGCCTTTATCCTCAGCCTCTTTGACTGCGGCCAACAAGGCAGCGTCCACGAAAGACTTGTAGCGAACCGCCGCCTCGCGTGACGAGGCCACAATTTGCGCCTTGTACCCATTTGGAAACACATGCGCCAGGTAATGCTTGACCATGTCTTGCGCTTTGGCCTGAATGGTGGCTTCGGCTTCCAAATAAGCATCGCGAGAGCCAAAACCCAAAATCGTCAAGCGCTCATCGATTTGGTAGTCGCTGAACACGTCGGCAAACTTGGCATCCATACCCGGTTTGTCTTTGACATCGGCCTTGTGCGTGCGCCCCTCATAAACAATTTCCAGCGTCACGCCATCCTCAATGGCATCACGCATCGTGTACTTGTCGATGTAATCACCAAACACTTTTTCGGTCTTGTCGATGGGTGTTCCGGTGTACCCAATGCGCGATGCATTGGGTATGCCCTTGTCCAGATTGGCGGCCAAGATAGAGTATTGCGAACGGTGCGCCTCATCGGTCATCACCAAAATGTGTGGGCTTTTGTTCAGTTCGGGAAAGGTGGCTTCCAAGTCCGCTTCACGGAATTTGTGAATCATCGCCATCACCAAATCCGACGCTTCGCTGGCCAGCAGCTCCTTGAGCGTCTTGATGCTGTCGGCCACCTTGACCTGAAAGCCAATGCTTTGGCTGGTCTCGCTCAGCTGCTCTTCGAGCTGGGTGCGGTCGGTCACAAAAACCACTTTCCACTTGGCCAGCGACGCATGGTGGTACATCTCGCGCACCATGAACATCATGGTCAGCGACTTGCCGCTGCCTTGCGTGTGCCAAACGATGCCGCTGCGTGCGCGTGGGTTTTGGCCCGTCAAAAGTCGCTCTACCGCTTTTTTTACGGCCTTAAATTGCTGATGCCTACCGACCACCTTGATCAACTCACCCTTGTCGCTGGTGCTGAATATGGTGAACGTGCGAATGATGCTGAGCAAATTAGCATGCGCCATCATGCCGGCCACCAATCGCTGCTGGTCATTGGGGCTGCTGCCCCCTTGCCGCAAATCGTCAATTTTCTTCGGGTACGGGTCAGACCAGCGGTAAAAGTGCTTTTCGTTGTGCGTGGTGATGGTGCCAAACTTAGCTTCGTTACGGCACGTCACCACCAGGAATTGGTTGAAGGCAAACAAGGCCGCGCTGCCCTCACCTTTGGCGCCACGCTGCTCGCTGTAACGCATCAACTGGCCGATGGCCTCAGGCAAAGCGTCTTTCACCTTGGGCGACTTGGCCTCGATCACCACCACCGGAATGCCATTCACAAACAACACCACGTCGGGAATGATGTGGTGCTCTGTGCCCCGAATGCGCACCTTGAACTGGCACACCGCCATAAAACGGTTGTTCTCGATCTTGTCGAAGTCGATGAACTTGACGGTGGGGCTTTTCGCGCCCGTAACGCGGTTTTCGCTCACGCTGGTGCCTTCGGTCAACAGGCGGAAAACATGCTGGTTGTTTTGCAGCAAGTTGCTACCCGGCAATGCCGCCAGCTGCTGCACCACCTCGTCGGCCTGGTCGTCTTGCAGCCAAGGTTGAATGACCTTGAGCTGCGCACGCAGCACGGGCTGCATCAGCACTTCGGTCAAGTTGCTGCGGTGGGTCTCGCCTGGGGTTTGCTGTGCTTGTAAATTCAGCACCTCCCAGCCCAGACCTTTGAGTTGGTCCAGCAGCGGCAGCTCAACGTGCTCGCGCTCGTCCAGCTTGATTTGTTGTTGACTGAGTTTGTTCATACCTTGTTCTTGTGGTGGAGCCACTGCCTCCCTAAGGCAGTCAATTTGTATTTTTGGAGTCGGCTGTTGGGTTTGTCCGGCAATGTGTAAGCCATCAAACCCAGTGACAGCAACCGCTCCATGGCACGTTTGAAGTTGCCTGTTCGTTGGCTGTACCCTGCTGCGGCCAGCAGTTTTTGGCCTGTGGTTGCTTGGTCCTCACAAGCCTTCAAAATGAGCTGTTCCGTCGCAGACAGTTCGACTTGGGCCTCGACTTGGGCCTCGACTTGGGCCTCGACTTGGGCCTCGACTTCGGGGGTGACTTGTTTGGTCTGCCTCTGTCCCGTCTGCAGCGCCTTCAAATACGCAGGGGCAAACGGAAACTCCAGCCACATGTCGTAAGGGTCGTAGCGCAGCACTGGCTTGGGCGTCCCCGCCGCTTCGCAAGCCGCAAAAATCCGCTCCACCCCACGGCCCCAGGCCTCGATCTCGCCTGCCCTGAAAAAAGCATTGGCAATCGCCGGGTTGTAGGGGCTGGACGAATGTGCGCCCAGCAGCGTGTCCAGCGTCCAGCCCTCGGGCAGCACAGCGGGGTTCCACATGCGCAAGCGGTCTTCGTACACCCGGATCTGAACCGGCGCGGTCACCGCATAATCCCGGTGCACCAGCGCGTTGAGCAATGCTTCGCGCAGCGCCGCACGCGGCACCGGAAAAGTCTCCACCCGCACAATGCCGTCGTAAGAAATGACCGCCTTCAAGTATTTGGTCAGCAACAAATCCAGCGTGTTCTTGACCTGGTGGAACAAATCACCCTCCACCTCATCGTGGTAAAGCAGTTCAGTCTCGGACTCGAAAAAGCCCACCTTCACAAACGCCCCGGTCACAAAACGCTGCGGGTCGGCCGCAAACAGCAAGGCCGTGGCACGTTTGAAATACGCGCCTTCTTTCAGCCGCAACTTGTCCAGCAAATGGGCATCGCTCTCGGCCAAGGTCTCGTTATCGAGCCGCCCGCTGCGCTGGGCCAGCTGGCGAAACCGCACCATGGCCGGGGCAGACACGTCGGCCAGACTGAACTGGGGCAGCGGCACGCCGTCCCAAGTGCGACCATGACGACCCAACAAAAAACGGTCCAGTGCCGCGCCTTTGAGCTCTTGAAGCGTGCTGCCGCTGCGCATGTAGTAGTGACCCCGGTAGCTGATCGGGTTGGGATAGGCTTGCACCACCACCTCGATAGAGTGCAACTCGCCTTCGGTATGCAGGTTCACATCCACCACAATGCCCAGCAAGTCGCGCACCTTGTTGGGCAAATCTTCCAGCAGCTTGGCCGCGTCGGGCAAGCCCACCACTTGGCCCTTGTCATTCACTCCCAGCAGCAATCGCCCACCCTGTGCATTGGCAAAACCACACACCCAGCGCAGGTAGTCATCGCGCCAAGTTTCTTTCCATTCGGTGTGCTGGGATTCTTGTTGGAGCATGGGCGAATCCTGAGATTCAGGCGGCAACGGGTTCGAGCAAGT
>CAITSG010000196.1 GCA_903894995.1 uncultured Burkholderiales bacterium | reverse complement strand
CAGCGCATGAACCAAGTGATCATTGCCTACCATGCGGTGGCCGAAGGCGAGGTGCGTTTGTCGCCCGAGTTGGCGGAGTACAAGATGTTCGATTTCAAGGATCTGATTTGCTGGCCTGCGGGAACAGGTTACGCCTTGGGCGATTGGCTGCGCACCATGGGCATCGAGCCGAAGTTCATGTCATGGGAAGAGCGTGCTGCACAAAGTCAGGAAGTGAATCAGGACACATGATGCACATCGACAAGGAAATTGACACCAGCGGCTTGAATTGCCCCTTGCCCATTTTGAAGGCCAAAAAGGCCCTCAATGACATGGTCAGCGGCCAGGTGCTCAAGGTGACGGCGACCGACCCGGGGGCTTGGCGGGACTTTGAGGCCTTTGCCCGTCAAACCGGCAACGATTTGCTGCTCCAAGAAAAGACGGACACGGCGTTTGTGTTTGCACTCAAACGCCGCTGATTCTTTTCACAGACTCAAACCCTTGAGGTACTCACGGAAAGAAGCACCCACTTGCGGGTGTTGCAAAGCCAGTTCCACCGTGGCTTCCAAAAAGCCTTCCTTGCTGCCGCAGTCGTAGCGCTTGCCTTCGTACTGGAAGGCATAAACCGCTTCTCGTTCCATCAGGCGGGCAATGGCGTCGGTCAACTGGATTTCGCCACCGACACCTGTGGGTTGGTTGCGAATCTCGTCAAAAATGCCCGGCGTCAGGATGTAACGACCGGCCACGCCCATGCGTGAGGGCGCTTTGTCGGGGTTGGGTTTTTCCACGATTTGTTCGACACGGATGAGCTGGCGACCCGCCGGTTCACCGGCCACGATGCCGTAGCGTTTGACCTGATCGAGCGCTACTTCTTGCACGGCCAATACAGAGCGGCCTTGCTTGGTGTAGGCGTCAACCATCTGCGACAAGATGGACGCGCCTGCATTGACCATCAAATCGTCGGCCAGCAGCACTGCAAAAGGCTCGTTGCCCACCAGCGGCTCGGCGCAGAGCACGGCGTGGCCCAAGCCCAGCATGCGGTTTTGCCGCACGTAAGCGCAGACCATGTCGTCGGGCTGCACCGAGCGCACCAGCGCCAACAATTCGTTTTTGTGAGCGGCTTCGAGTTCAGTTTCGAGTTCGTAGGCGGTGTCGAAATGGTCTTCGATGGCCCGCTTGCTGCGGCCCGTGACAAAAATCATGTGCCGCACACCTGCCGCATAGGCTTCTTCCACCGCGTACTGAATCAGTGGTTTGTCCACGATCGGCAGCATCTCTTTGGGGGCGGCTTTGGTGGCGGGCAAAAAGCGGGTGCCCAGGCCCGCGACGGGGAAGACGGCTTTGCGGATGACGTTGTGGCTCATGGGGGTGTCCTTGGTGTGCAGGGCTTCAGCCCAGGCGTTGCAGTTGCTGGCGGATTTTATCCAGCGTGTCACCGAAGTCGGCGACGCGTTTCTTGGCTTCGTCGATCACGGCAGGCGGGGCTTTGGCCACAAAGGCCTCGTTGCCGAGCTTGGCGTTGGCCTTGGTGATTTCGCCTTCCAGGCGCGCGGCTTCTTTGGTCAGGCGAATTTTTTCTGCTGCGGCATCGACTTCGATGAACAGGCACAAACGCGCTTCGCCCACCACGGCCACTGGGGCGGCTTGTGCGGCAGCGATCCACTCGGCTTCTGTGTCAAAAACCTTGACTTCGTTCAGTTTGGCCAGCGACTGCAACACCGGCGCCACGCTTTTCATGAAGGCGGTATCGCCCAGCACATACATGGGCATGCGGGTGGCGGGCGAGACGTTCATT
>CAITSG010000195.1 GCA_903894995.1 uncultured Burkholderiales bacterium | reverse complement strand
GGTCGGTGGCATTGCGGAGCCAGCGGCTGCGGCTTGATGTTCATCTTTTGCTGAAGCTTGTAAAACCAGGCTTCAGCTTCTGCGAAGACCGCCTGAGGCAAGGCGGGCGCTGCCCGGACTCATAACTCGCTTCGCCCGCCAAATCGCCCGGTTCAGCGTCCACCTCTCCTCAGGCTGAGTAGTTGTTATGGTGGCCATGGGCCAGGTCAACGTGGCAGGACTGCTCGAGTGCACGGACTGATTCAACCAACAGTGCTTGGCCACTTGCAATGAAGAGTGGGATCGAACAAACATCTCCTGGAATTGAAAAAAGCGGCATCAGCCGCTTTTTTTAATTCTCCCCCGCAGGTGAGTTGGGGCCCTTTGCGGGGGCGATGTGGCACAGCGACGCGCCTCTGAGCCCCCGCACAGGGCCCCAACTCACCTGCCCTCTCATGCCCCAAAGTCCCTATAGCCACGCACCCGAGAAACTTCAATCCTTCACACAATCCGCAAAATACCGCTTTTTGCCATCTTCGTCCACGATCTCCACCAAACCGTGGATGTCGGTTTCAAAACCAGGGCACTTCTCATTGAACTCACGGGCGAACTTGAGGTAATCGACGATCTTCTTGTTGAAAACTTCTCCAGGAATCAAGAGTGGAATGCCAGGTGGATAAGGCGTGACCAGACCCACTGTCACACGGCCCTCCAAATGGTCAATTTCCACACGCTCAGTTTTGCGCTGCGCAATGTGGGCGTAAGCATCGGATGGGCGCATGGCTGGCGCCAAGTCCGAAAGGTACATGTCGGTGGTCAAAATGGCGATGTCGTACTTGGCATACATTTCATGCACATGCTGGCACAAATCACGCAGACCCATGCGCTCGTAGCGCGGGTGTTTCTGGCAGAACTCCGGCATGATTTTCCACATCGGTTGGTTCTTGGCGTATTCGTCTTTGAACTGCTGCAACGCGGTCAAGAGCGAATTCCAGCGGCCCTTGGTGATGCCGATGGTGAACATGATGAAGAAGCTGTACAGGCCCGTCTTCTCCACCACCACGCCATGCTCCGTCAAGAACTTGCTGACGATGGACGCGGGAATGCCGGTCTTGTCAAACTTGCCATCCAAGTCCAAACCTGGCGTCACGATGGTCGACTTGATCGGGTCGAGCATGTTGAAGCCATCGGCCAGCTGCTTGCCAAAGCCATGCCACTTGCTCGACTTTTTGCGCGGATCGTTGTGCAAGATCCAGTCGTCGGCGCGACCAATGCCTTCGTCGGCATATTTCTCAGGGCCCCAGACCTTGAACCACCAGTCTTTGCCGTATTCGGCATCGATTTTGCGCATGGCGCGGCGGAAATCGAGCGCTTCGGCAATGCTTTCTTCCACCAAGGCGGTGCCGCCGGGTGGCTCCATCATGGCGGCGGCCACGTCGCAGCTGGCAATGATGCTGTACTGCGGACTGGTCGAGGTGTGCATCAAGTACGCCTCGTTGAACAACGGCCTGTCAAGTTTGACGGTTTGCGCATCTTGCACAAGCACATGGCTGGCTTGGCTGATGCCTGCCAGCAGCTTGTGGATGGACTGCGTGGCATAAACCATGGACTCTTTGGGGCGTGCACGCTTTTTACCCATGGCGTGGTAGGGACCGTAAAACGGGTGGAAGGCTGCATGCGGCAACCACGCCTCGTCGAAATGCAGGTTTTCCACATAACCGTCGAGCATCTCCTTGATGGTTTCGGTGTTGTAGAGCACGCCATCGTAAGTGGACTGCGTGAGCGTCATCACACGGGGTTTCACTTTCTTCGGGTCCACGCCTTTGAGCAAAGGGTTGGCCTTGATCTTGGCCATGATGGCAGCTGGCTCGAACTCGCTCTTGGGGATAGGTCCAATGATGCCGTAATGGTTTCGCGTGGGCTTCATGAACACAGGCACGGCACCGGTCATGATGATCGCATGAAGGATGGACTTGTGGCAGTTGCGGTCCACAACGACCACATCACCCGGGGCCACGGTGTGGTGCCAGACGATCTTGTTGGAGGTGCTGGTGCCGTTGGTCACAAAGAAGCAATGATCGGCATTAAAAATGCGAGCGGCATTGCGTTCGCTTTCGCCAATGGCGCCGTTGTGATCGAGCAACTGGCCCAACTCTTCCACCGCGTTGCAAACGTCGGCGCGCAGCATGTTCTCGCCATAAAACTGGTGGTACATCTGGCCCACGGGGCTTTTCAAAAAGGCGACACCGCCTGAGTGACCCGGGCAATGCCAGGAGTACGAGCCATCTTCGGCGTAGTCGAGCAAGGCCTTGAAGAACGGTGGTTGCACGCCTTCGAGGTAGCTTTTGGCTTCGCGGATGATGTGACGCGCCACAAATTCCGGCGTGTCTTCAAACATGTGGATGAAGCCGTGCAGCTCACGCAGAATGTCATTGGGCAAGTGGCGCGATGTTTTGGTCTCTCCATAAATATAGATGGGCACGTCGGCATTCTTGCGGCGCACTTCATCGATGAAAGCCCGCAAATTGATGACGGCTGGGTCCAAGTCTGGCCCGGGCGTAAATTCTTCGTCATCAATCGACAAAATAAACGCACTGGCGCGGCTTTGCTGCTGAGCGAACTGCGACAGATCGCCATAACTGGTCACGCCCAAAACCTCCAATCCTTCGCTGACGATGGCATCTGCCAAAGCGCGAATGCCCAGACCCGATGTGTTTTCGGAGCGGTAATCTTCGTCAATGATGACGATGGGGAAACGAAATTTCATGGGCTGATCGGGCTATGCGCCAAAGAAAGGACAAGGGATTGAAACAATCGCAAAGTTTAAGGACAAAAAGACCTGCTGGAGCCACACAGATCAGAATTCATCGAAAAATCTACACTTCGAGCTTACTTCGTCCCCGTGACAACAATTGCACGATGTGACTGAAGTGGGTCGTTTTCACCTGCTACAATAACTGGCTTAGGAGCGGTGGATGAGTGGTTTAAGTCGCACGCCTGGAAAGCGTGTGTGGGTTAATAGCCCACCGCGGGTTCGAATCCCGCCTGCTCCGCCAGAAAATAAAAAAGCCTGCACACATGCAGGCTTTTTTTCGTTTTGATTAACCTTGTCTTGGGTTAACCAAGACAAGGCGAGATCGCCGATTTTGTTGGCGATCAATACAAATCAGCGGACCACAGCGATCTGTGAACGCTCGCCACCTTTGTAAGTGAAAATGGTCAAAGCGCCATTCTTCACATCGCCTTTTTCATCAAAGGAAATGTCGCCGGTCACGCCTTTGTAAGTGATGCTCTTGAGCGCTGGCAGGTACTTGGCAGGATCAGCCGAGCCTGCGTTGACCATGGCTGTGGCCATGATTTTGACAGCGTCGTAAACGTAAGGAGCATAGACTTGGACGTCCGCGTTGTACTTGGCCTTGAAGTCTGCGCGGAACTTGTCCATGCCCACTTTCTGCTCGCCTTCAACGCCACCGGCTTCAGCGCAAACCACCGCTTCGTCTTTCATGGCGTCGCCAGCCAGTTTGGCCAATTCTGCAGTGCAGATGCCATCGCCACCCATGAACTTGGCTTGAATGCCCAAGGACTTCATTTGACGCAACATGGGACCAGCCACAGCATCCATGCCGCCGAAAAACACGACGTCGGGCTTCTTGGCCTTCAACGTGGTCAGGATAGAGTTGAAGTCAGAGGCTTTGTCGGTGGTGAATTCATGACCAACGATGGTGCCGCCAGCAGCTGTAACGCTCTTTTTGAACTCTTCGGCCACACCTTGGCCGTAAGCGGTACGGTCATCGATCACGGCGATGTTTTTGCCCTTGAGCGTTTCAACGGCGTATTTACCGAGTGTGCCGCCCAAATGGACGTCGTCAGCCACTACGCGGAACGCACCGGCGTAACCTTGACGGGTGTACTTGGGGTTGGTAGCCGATGGGGAAATTTGAGGAATGCCCGCAGTGTTGTAAATCTGTGAAGCAGGAATGGTGGTACCGGAGTTCAGGTGACCGATCACGCCATTGACTTTGGCGTCCACCAGTTTCTGGGCAGCAGCAGTGCCCTGCTTGGGATCAGCTGCATCGTCTTCAGCCAGCAATTCGAACTTGACGGCCTTGTCACCAATCTTCAGACCCGCAGCGTTGAGCTCTTCGATGGCCATGCGAGCGCCATTTTCGTTGTCTTTGCCCAAGTGGGCGATCGCGCCACTGACGGGGCCAACATGGCCAATTTTGATCACTTGAACGTCAGCCACAGGGGCTTCTTTTTTGCCGCAAGCAGCCAAGGCAACAGCGGCGACAGCTACAGCCACAACGGTCAGAGAGCGTTTACCAGAAAATGTCATAGGAACTCCGATGAATAAATTGCTTCAATCAAGCAACTCCTTAAGATACTTCAAAAACGACATCTTGTGACTCAGGGAAAACCAAATTTCTCATTGAGAAAATGGCTAAAGCGGTCTATTTTGGTAACTTTCGCTGCGCTTGCGCCAAAGTTCTTGAAGGGTTTGTTGCACCAATTGCGCCGTCATGCGGTCCAACTCGGGCCGCAGGTTCTGGATCAGCACGCCAGACAGATCGAGCAGCGCTTGTTTTTCTGCCATCCTGGCATCCAAAGCCAGCTGCAAAGCAGTTGGGATGGAACCAGAATGAAGCCGTTCAGTGAGCAAGGGAATCGGCCCAAGGTGCGGATATGTGGCATTTTTTTCGGTGCTGCCTGCGTTCATGTTTCAGCCTTTTTTGAGAGATCGTGCTGCACCAGATCGAATCCTTGAGCTTTGTAGTGTTTCCATCGATGACGCGCTTCGGAGCGGCCATGCTCATCCATGGCAACAACTTCAATCACGCGTTCAAACCGTTCAAATGCTGGAGGTACTTGATCGCCGAGATTGACCAGAACATTCAAATCGTGTCTTTGTAAGGCCCGTTCACCCAAGAACAATGCACTGGCTTGTTGCACCAAGGGTGGGTCATCCGAGGTACAGTGCGCCAAAAATTCAGTCTCAGAAAACGACCAAAGTGCTTGATCCAAACGTTGAAGTGTGCTGGCTTCACCGAGTACGGCAACTCGAAATCCTTGCAACCTTGCCTTACGCAATAAGCGGCTGGTGTAGATCAAGCGTTCCAGGGTATTGAAATGGAATTCAATGCGCGTCATATGTTGAATGGACTCAGTCAGCTTGACCCCACTCAAGCGACCTTTCGCTTGGCTTTGGTTTTGGTTTTGGTTGTCTGCTGAGGCGTTGTATTGGCTGCGGAAACCAAATATTGCAGGAGTAAACCAACCGGACGACCAGTCGCACCTTTTGCAGCCCCACTGCGCCAGGCAGTCCCAGCAATGTCCAGGTGCGCCCAAGCAAAAGACTTGGCAAAACGTTGCAAAAATTTGGCCGCAGTGACCGAGCCAGCAGCACGTCCTGCCACGTTGGCGACGTCCGCGAATTTGGATTTCAAACCCTCGGCGTAGTCATCGTCCAAGGGCATGCGCCAGCAGGTATCGCCCGCCGTTTCACCGGCTTGGTATATCTCGTCAGCGAGTGGGTCATCGCTTGAAAACAAGCCAGACCTGACCGCACCCAAAGCAATGACGCAGGCCCCTGTTAATGTGGCAATGTCAATCACTGCCTTGGGTTTGAATCGCTCAGCGTAGGTCAAGGCGTCACAAAGAACCAAACGGCCTTCTGCATCGGTATTGAGAATTTCAATGGTTTGCCCACTCATGCTGGTGACCACGTCGCCGGGTTTGACAGCCTGTCCATCGGGCATGTTTTCAGTGGCAGGTATGAGCCCAACCACATTGATGCTAGGCCTGATCTCACCCAAAGCTTTGAAAACCCCCAAAACGCTGGCAGCACCACTCATGTCGTATTTCATTTCGTCCATCTCGGGGGCCGGTTTGATGGAGATACCGCCGGTGTCAAAGGTGATGCCTTTGCCCACCAAGACAACGGGCGCTTGAGCGGCATCAGTACCGTTGTAGCGCATCACGATGAAGCGCAAAGGTTCCGATGCACCTTGCGCCACGGCCATGAAAGCCCCCATGCCCAACTTGGCGACTTCTTTAGGGCCTAACACGTCGCATTTAAAAGAGCGTCCGGTGGCAATGCTTTGAGCTGCTTGGGCCAATTGTGTGGGGGTAGCGTGATTTGCAGGACGGTTGGCCCACTCTTTGGCCACTTCAATACCGCTCACCAAGGCCTGTGCGTAAACCACACAGTCAACCGCATCGGCTTGTACCGAGGCCAAACTGACCTGCACTTGCTTGAGGCTGCGCAATTTGGGCTGACTCAAGGTGGTGGCGTAAATGTAAGAGGCATCGGCCAGGCTGACCAAGGCCGTTTGAATGCTTGGCGAAGCACAATCGCCGGCGACATGAATGCCCAAATGCTTGATTTTGAAAGACTTCAAGCACAACCAAGCAGCTTGAATGGCGGCTCGAACGGCGCCAGGTGAGTTGTCTGCACTACAAACCACCACCACATGACGCGCTTTGATGTCTGGGTGCGAATAAAGTGCAAGGGTGCTGTTGGGCTTGAGCTCAAAATCCCCATTTTTACAGGCTCCACACAAGAGACGCGAAATGGGGTCCATTGCAGCGGATTCGGGCAAGGCGGCGGCAGGCCACAAAATTATCAAACCGTCAAATTCGTCCCGTGTGACAGATAAGAGCGTCCGCTTTTGGATTTCGAAGTTCATAATTGCGCTTTTCCTTTTTGCCAATGTTATTCCATTCCACCCTGCGCAAAGACCTTGCGCGCAATTTTGGTGCTGCGCTGGTTATTCTGGTGACCATTGTGATGACCATCACCTTGATCCGGACGCTTGGCCAAGCCAGTCGAGGCAGCGTTAACCCTTCTGATGTGGTGTTGGTCATGAGCCTGAGCGTGTTGGGGCAAATGACGACCATTGCCACTTTGAGTCTATTTATCACCGTGGTCGCCACCTTGTCGCGCATGTATGCAGACAGCGAAATGGTGATCTGGTTTTCTAGTGGGCGAGGCCTAGGCAACTTCATTTGGCCCCTGTTTCGTTTCACTTGGCCCATTTTGACCATGATCGCCCTACTGGCATTGTTCATTTGGCCCTGGAGCAATCAGCAAGTTGAAGACCTCAAGCAGCGCTTTGAGAAACGCAATGACGTTGAGCGCATTGCGCCCGGTCAGTTTCAAGAGTCAGCGGGAGGCAATCGTGTCTTTTTTATCGACAAGGACAGTCCTGGGCAACAATGGGGTAACAACGTTTTTGTTTCAAGCCGTGATGGCAGCACGGAAAGTGTCACCACCGCAACCCAAGGACGCATAGAACGGGTAGGACCTGACCGATTTTTGTTGCTTGAACATGGCCAACAATGGCTGACAAATTTGGTCACCGGAGAAACCCGATTGACGCAATTTGAAAAATACCAATTGCTGATCGATTCCGTCACCATGATGGCAGTAGATCGCAGCAACAGTCGCTTGAAATCCACGCTTGAATTGATGCGCGAATTTACCCCAGCCAATCAAGGTGAGTTGTCATGGCGTCTGGGCTTGAGTCTTGCGGGCATTAACTTGGTATTGGTCGCTTTGGCCATGTCCGCCGTCAATCCCCGCGCGGGACGAAGCTACCACCTGGGTTTGGCTTTGTTTGTTTTTATTGCTTACTACAACTTGTTGAATGTGGGGCAAAACTGGATTGCGAATGGACGTGTGGGGTTTGGCTTTTACATGGTTCAACTGCATGGCGGCATGTTGCTCTTGGCCTGCATATGGCTGACTTTGAGGCACATGAACTGGACTTGGCGAAGTTTGTGGCGTCGTGTTACGCCGACTGGAGGTGCCGCATGAAAACGGTCCGAACTCTCCTGCATGGCGAAATCTTGCGTGCGGTTTTATTTGTGTTGGCTGGTTTTTTGGCCTTGTTTTTGTTCTTTGACCTGGTCGACGAACTCCAAGCACTGAGCAGGTATGCCGCTCAAGGCTATCGCATGCAGCATGCCTTGTTGTTCATTGCCCTTAAAACGCCCAATCACCTTTACGAATTGATGCCCATTTCGGTGCTCATTGGCAGCATTTTTGTCATGGCACGTTTGGCACAAAGCTCTGAATTCACCATTTTGAGAACGGGTGGACTTGAACCATGGACGGCATTGAGCATGCTGCTTCAACTGGGGTTGATCTTTGTGAGCCTGACTTTTTTCTTTGGTGATTACGCATCACCTTGGGCCGAACGTCAGGCCCAGCAGATCAAAACCAAATTTCAGGGCAATTTGACCGTGGGCCAAACAGGCGCATGGCTGAAGGAAAAACAAGGGCTTCAACAATTTGCGGTCAATGTGCGTCGATTTGATGGCATCAGAGAGATGCAAGACATTCGCATTCATGCCTTCGACAGCCAGGGTCGTTTGCTCTCCATAACGACAGCGGCAGCGGGTGAAATCTTGCCAAACGAATGGAATTTAAAGCAAGTGCAAGAAAAAACACTCCAACAAGTGCCTTCGGGTGGACTCGAAAGATACCAAGCCCAACATCACGCCCAGTTGACGTGGAAGACCACGATCAGCGCGGACATGGTGGCAGCAGCTTTGCTCAGCCCGGACACCATGAGCACCTGGGATCTCTTCAATTACATGCGACATTTGTCCAGCAACAACCAAAACGCGCAGCGCTACGAAATCGCGTTTTGGCGAAAGGTTTTTTACCCCTTGAGCTGCTTGGTGATGTTGGTATTGGCCCTTCCCTTTGCGTATTTGCACTTTCGTTCGGGGCAGATTGCTGGCCATGTTTTTGGTGGCGTTCTCGCAGGCATCAGTTTTTCATTGCTCAACAATGTTTTCGGTCACATTGGCAATTTGCAAAACTGGCAACCGTTGCTGACCTCTGCAGCGCCGGCCTTGATTTACAGCGCCATCTCATTGGCTGCTTTTTGGTGGATGGTATTGCGACGATGAACAAAAACGATGACAAAAAAACAGGCGTGATTTTGTTTGCACATGGTTCACGCGATCCACTTTGGAGGCTGCCCATGGACGCAGTTGTGCAACGCATGCAGGCGCAACAGGCAGACCTTGCCGTCAGCTGCGCCTTTTTGGAGTTGACCCAGCCGGACTTGCCGCAAACCGTTGAAGCGATGATGAAACAAGGCATCGAGCATTTGCGCATTGTTCCGATGTTCTTGGGCGTGGGGCGTCATGCAAGAGAAGACCTCCCCTTGTTGGTCAAGGATCTGGTTCAAGCCTATCCCCAAATGCACTTTGAACTCATGCCGCCCATTGGCGAGCACCCGGCCATGACGCAACTCATGGCCGACATTGCAGGTGGGCAAGGCAAGAATCAATAGACGTCATAAAGCATAATGGTTTTAATCAATATGGCATTTATGACATGAATCTTCACCAATTTCGCTTTGTCCAAGAGGCGGCGCGGCGCAACCTCAACCTCACCGAAACGGCCAAAGCCCTTCACACCTCCCAACCTGGTGTGTCCAAAGCCATCATTGAGTTGGAGGAAGAACTTGGGATAGAAATTTTTGCCCGCCATGGCAAGCGACTCAAGCGCATCACGGAACCCGGCGAACAGGTGCTGCGCAGCATTGAACTCATCCTGCGTGAAGTCAGCAATTTACGCAAAATCGGCGAGCAATACAGCGCCCAAGACAGCGGCACCTTGTCGATCGCCACCACCCACACCCAAGCCCGTTATGTGCTGCCCGTGCCCGTGGCCAAACTGCGTGACAAATACCCCAAGGTCAACATCAGCTTGCACCAGGGCGCGCCCGACCAAGTGGCCAAAATGTTGCTGGATGACACGGCCGAGATCGGCATCGCCACCGAATCGCTCTCGGCCTACGAAGACCTGGTCACTTTGCCGTGTTACGAATGGCAACACGTTCTTGTTCTGCCACTGGACCATCCACTGGCTGAAAAAACTTCACTGTCCTTGGAAGACATCGCCAGTGAACCACTGATCACCTACCACCCCTCGTTCACCGGCCGCAGCCGCATTGACCAGGCCTTTGCGGCCAAAAAAATCACCCCCCGCATCGCCCTCGAAGCCATCGACTCGGACGTCATCAAAACCTATGTGCGCTTGGGCCTGGGCATTGGCATCGTGGCCGAGATGGCCGTGCAGGACGACCCCGTCAAAGACCTGGCCGTGCGCCCCCTGGGCCAGTTGTTGGGCATGAACGTGGCCCGCGTGGCCTTCAAGCGTGGGGCCTATTTGCGCCAGTTTGTCTACCAATTTGCCGAGCTGCTGAGCGATCGCCTGACTGCCCCGTTGATCGCCCGCGCCATGACCGGCCACGTCAACGATTACGAACTTTGAAACTTGCCTCATCCCCTTGCACATGACCGCCAACAGCCCCGCCCTCACCTCCAAGGCGCCCCAGATGGGCACCACCATCTTCACCGTCATGTCGGCCCTGGCGGCCGAAAAAAAAGCCGTCAACCTCGGCCAGGGCTTTCCGGACTTTCCGTGCGACCCACGCCTGACCGAGCTGGTGGGCGATGCGATGCGCGAGGGCCTCAACCAATACCCGCCCATGCCCGGCGTTGCCCCACTGCGCGAAGCTGTGGCCGCCAAAATCGAAGCCCTGTACGGCCGACGCTACAACGCCAACACTGAAATCACGGTCACCGCCGGGGCCACGCAGGCCATCCTCGCCATCATCCTGGCCATCGTGCACCCCGGCGATGAAGTCATCGTGCTCGAACCCTGCTACGACAGCTACGTGCCCAACATCGAGCTGGCCGGTGGCCGCGTGGTGCGCGTGCCGCTGACCCCGGGCAGCTTTAGGCCCGACTTCGACCGCATCCGCGCCGCCATCGGCCCGCGCACCCGCGCCATCCTGATCAACACCCCGCACAACCCCAGTGGCATGGTCTGGAGCCGCGATGAAATGCTGACCCTGCAAGACATCCTGGCCCCTACCAACGTGGTGCTGATCAGCGATGAGGTCTATGAACACATGGTCTACGCCCAGCTGCAGCACTGGAGCGCTGCACTGTTTGAGGGCCTGGCCGCACGGGCATTCATTGTTTCTAGCTTTGGCAAAACCTACCATGTCACGGGCTGGAAAGTCGGCACCGTGGCCGCCCCAGCCGCCTACACCGCCGAGCTGCGCAAGGTGCACCAGTTCATGGTGTTCACCGTCAACACGCCCATGCAACACGCCTTGGCACGTTACATGGCCGACCCCGCACCCTATTTGGAACTGCCCGCCTTTTACCAGCGCAAACGTGACCTGTTTCGCAAAGGGCTGGCACAAACCTCGTTCAAGCTTCTGCCCGGCGAAGGCACCTACTTCCAGTGCGTGGACATCTCGGGTTTGAAAGTGCCCGAAAAAGACCTCAGCGAAGCCGACTTTTGCCAATGGCTCACCGCCGAAATCGGCGTGGCCGCTATCCCCCTGTCGGCGTTTTATGGCAACGGCTTTGACCAAAAAGTCATCCGCTTTTGTTTTGCCAAAAAAGACGAAACCCTGTTGGCTGCGCTCGAGCGGCTCAAGGGACTGTGAGCCACACCCGTCTTTGCATGTCAATTCCTCCAATGGCTCAAGAGTTCACGTTCACTCAGTGGCTAAAGCGCTGCTTGGCCACCACATGCATAGCCCTTTTGAACGCTTGCTCAGCCCCCGCACCGCAAGCCCAGGCCACGGTGATGCCTGACAAAATCGTGCACACCGACCCGGTGCCTGCCAAGCCCATTCGCTTTCAGTTGCAGGGCGACACAGTCTTGGCAGCTCGCGTCTGGGCCAGCCCTCAGCCTCGGCACATCGTGCTGGGTGTGCACGGCTTCAACGACTACAGCAAAGCCTTTGAACCTCTGGCCCAGCACTTGGTGACTGAGCTGCAAGCCACTGTTTATGCCTACGACCAACGCGGTTTTGGTGGCAATCCACAGCAGGGCATCTGGCCTGGAGCAGACACGCTGCTGGCCGACCTTCGGCACATTGCCACCCAACTGCGTGAGCGCCATCCCGGCCTGCCTCTGACCGTGGTGGGTGAAAGCATGGGCAGTGCGGTGGTGCTGGTGGCCGCCAGCGAAGCGCCAGGTCTGGCTGCCGACCAACTCATGCTCAAAGCCCCCGCCGTCTGGGGCGCGAACAGCATGCCCTGGTACCAACGCCTGAGTCTGTACACCATGAACTTGCTCGCGCCCGACATGGTCTTCACCGGCCGGGGTCTTCCCTCCTTGGGCATCCGCCCCACTGACGACATCGAAGTTTCACGCGACTTCAGCCGCGACCCGTTGTTCATCAAAGCCACCCGCGTGGGCAGCCTGGCCGGGGTGACCGAACTCATGGGCCGCGCCCAAAGCCAAACCGCCCTGCCACCCCAGCGCAGCCTGGTGCTGTACGGCCTGCGTGACCGCATCATCCCGGCGCAACCCGTGTGCGATTGGCTCACGCACCTCAACACCGCACTGCCACAGCCCAGCACGACCGATGTCGTTATTTACCCCGAAGGCTGGCACCTGCTGACACGCCAACTTCGCACCCGCGAACCGCTGCAAGACATGGCCGCCTGGCTGCAAAACACCCCCTTGCCCCAACGGCAAAGCATGGCGCAGGCCCAACAAGTGGTTTGCAAGGGCCTTTGAGCCCAAACCACACCAGAAATTTTGGGCCTCTGCTTGTGAGTGCTGAGCGAAAAGCTCACGGGCTTTGCCAGCCTGAAGCGCGGCACAAAGCCGCTTAAAAAACGGCGTGTTCCCCGCGATCGGGCGCGCCCTCCCCTTTGACCCAACGGGCATAGGCATCCAACAGCGTTTGTGAACCGTGTGAGGGTGTGGCCTGCTCATCGTAGCGCTGCGCCTGAGCGTCCCACACCAACATGGACTCGGTGGCGTAATACCGACCAATGCGGGCCAGCTCGGCCTTGTCAGCTGCAGCAGGAATGAGCTTGCCCAACACGCTCAACACACCCACGATGGCGTCCATCAGGCCCACCGGAACACGCTTGAATCGCGGCGGCATGCCCAGCAAAGCAAACAAATGCTCGCCTTGTTCTAGCGGCGTGATGGCAGTCCCCGGCCCGCCGATGGGCAAGATCTGGTTGTGCCGCGACACATCGTCCAGGCACCCCACCAGAAAATCGGCCAAATCGTCGTCGCTGATGGGTTTGCAAGCGGTCAACTGACCATCGCCAAAAAGCAAAAACGGCTTGCCTTTTTTGACCCGCTCCAGCTGGCCCGACAGGGATTTGAAAAAAGCGGTTGGACGCACGATGGAATAGGTCATGCCTGATTCGATCAAGGTTTTTTCAAAGGCCAATTTGGCATGCTGAAAGGCCAACAAGGGCTTTTGCACGCAGATGGCCGACAATTGAACAAAATGCTTCACACCCGCAGTTTGTGCCGCTCTCAGCGCCCACACATGGGCCTGGTGATCGACCCGCCAAGCGTCTTCGGGTGAGCCCATGCGCGAGGCCATACAAGAGACCAGCGCATCAAAATGGGCGTGCGTCAAACCAGCTTGCTTCCAAAAAGGTCGTTCGATCATGCCACCATACTATACAAAAAGGTTTACCAAATGTAAAGTATGGTAGCGGCGATCGCCC
>CAITSG010000194.1 GCA_903894995.1 uncultured Burkholderiales bacterium | reverse complement strand
TCATGCGCCATTCGCACTCAATTGAGCACCGCAACCAAGAGGGCTGCTTACAATTCACAACACATGTCTGAACACCCACCCTCACCTGCTCCAGTCCCTCTACAGCCGGGCCTGCGCCGCAGACTGCTTCGCTTGTCCCCTTACTTTGCCAGGCAACGAGGCGTTTGGCTTTTGGCCATTGGCGCAACAATGGTTGCGGCGCTGACCGAGCCTTTGATTCCCGCCTTGTTTCAACCCCTGCTCGACAGTGGGTTTGCTCAAAACAAACTGCCTTTGTGGTCCATTCCTGTGGTGGTCATTGGATTGTTCAGTTTACGCGGTTTGGCCCATTTTTTAGCCCAATACGCTTTAGCCCGGGTGACCAACGACGGCATGGAAAAACTGCGCAGTGATCTTTTTGGAAAGTTGGTTCACGCTGACATGTCCTTGTTCAGTCGCCAGTCGGCCAGTGCTTTGTCCAATACCGTGGTGTACGAGGTCCAAACGGGCGCTTCACAACTCATTTCTGCCTTGATTGGTTTGTCACGCGATGGCTTCACCTTGCTGGCCTTGGTGGGTTACCTGATGTGGTTGAACTGGAAACTCACGCTGGTGGTGTTCACGGTGGCACCCGGCCTGAGCTGGATCATGAAAGTCCTGTCTCGACGCCTTTATCGATTGACCAAAGAAAGTCAGCAAGCGACCGACGACTTGGCCTATGTGGTGGAAGAAAATGTACTGGCCCACCGCATGGTCCGCTTACACGGCGCACAAAACCAACAAATGGCACGCTTCAACACCTTAGGCCAACGTTTAAGGCATTTGGCGCTCAAATCCACCATTGCTTCTGCAGCCATGACGCCCATGACCCAGATCATGGCGGCAATCGCCTTGTCGCTGGTGTTGATGATGGCCTTGATGCAAAGCCGAGATGCCACCTCCGGGGCCACCGTTGGAGGGTTTGTGGCCTTCATCACCGCCATGCTGATGCTGATTGCGCCCATCAAACGCCTGGCCGATGTGGCCAACCCGATCACACGAGGTTTGGCGGCACTCGAAAGAGGCTTGGCCCTCCTGCACGATTCACCAGAAGAAGCACAAGGCAAACACCAAGTTCAGCGGGTCAGTGGTGCCATTGAATGGCAAGAGGTCAGCGTAAAGTTCAACCCGGACAGCGCGCCGGCCCTCTCGCACATCAATTTGAGCGTCAAACCTGGCGAAACAGTCGCTCTGGTTGGCACCTCAGGCGCGGGTAAAACCACCTTGATTCAACTGCTACCCCGTTTTTTGAACCCCACCAGCGGGCAAGTGCTGCTCGATGGTGTGCCTTTGGGCCAATGGCAGCTTGACAGCTTACGCGCCCAACTGGCCATGGTCAGCCAAGATGTGGTCATGCTCAATGACAGCCTGGCAGCCAATGTGAGCCTGGGTCATGACATGGACCGTGACAAGGTTCAAGAATGTTTGCAAGCGGCCAATTTGTGGGCTCATGTGCAAACCCTGCCCCAAGGCATGGACACCCTGCTCGGGCACAACGCCAACCAGCTTTCAGGTGGGCAGCGCCAACGTTTGGCCATTGCACGCGCTTTGTACAAAGACGCACCGATCTTGATTCTGGATGAGGCCACTTCGGCGCTGGACAACGAGTCCGAACGCCTGGTGCAAGACGCCTTGCAAAAACTCATGGAAAACCGCACCACCTTGATCGTGGCCCACCGTCTGTCCACCATTGAGCACGCAGACCGCGTGGTCGTCATGGAGCGCGGCTGCATTGTCGAGCAAGGCGTCCCTGCCGAATTGTTGGCCCGGGCGGGGGCTTATGCACGGCTGCACCATCGTGGCGAATGGGCCAGCGAGGGCACATCCGCTTGACTTTGGCCTGACTGAGGGCGTTCGGAGCTCAGGCTAACCCGTGAATTCAATCATTTCCAGTAGAGGCAAACAAGAACCGATCTTCATCGGTCACCGAAACACCCTGCATCGGCCCTCAAAGCAGCACGATGTCGT
>CAITSG010000193.1 GCA_903894995.1 uncultured Burkholderiales bacterium | reverse complement strand
TTTGACCAAGATCAATGTCGATGGGAGCATCAGCCCCTTGCTGGCCGAGAGCTGGACAATGGACGCCGACGGCAAGGCCTACACCTTCAAGCTGCGCAAAGGCGTGAAGTTTTCCGATGGCACAACTTTCGACTCGGCCGCTGTCAAGTTCAGCTTTGACCGCGCCAAAGACGCCAAGAGCACCAACAAGGCCAAAGGCGCGGTGTTCAACAACATCACCCACATCTCGACACCTGACGCGCACACCGTGGTGTTGGTGTTGACCAACCCGGATGGCAATTTCCTGTTCCGCATGGGCGAAAACACTGCGGTCATCTTGCACCCTGACAGCGCAGGCAACGCCGCCACCAAGCCTGTGGGCACCGGCCCCTACAAACTCGACAGCTGGGCCAAAGGCACGGCTGTGACCTTGTCCAAGTGGGACGGCTTTCGCGATGCCAACGCCGTCAAAGTGAAGAAGGTCACCTTCCGCTTCATCAACGATTCTGCAGCCCAAGTGGCCGCCTTGCTGGCAGGTGACATCGACGGCATGCCGCGTTTTCAATCACCCCAAAGCCTGAAACAGTTTCAGGCCGACAAACGCTTTGTGGTTGAAATGGGCAGCACGGCCGGCAAGGGCATCATGACCATCAACAACCGCAAAAAGCCGTTTGACGATGTGCGTGTGCGCCGCGCTTTGTCGCACGCGGTCGACAAGAAAGCGTTCATCGACGGCGTGTTTGAAGGCCTGGCCAAACCTATTGGCAGCCACATGGCCCCCACAGATGCGGGCTACGTGGAGTTGAGCAACACGTATGCCTACGACCCTGAAAAAGCCAAGGCCCTGCTCAAGGAAGCTGGCGTGCAAACCCCACTGAATGTGACCTTGACATTGCCGCCACCGCCATACGCCCGCAAAGGTGGCGAAATTTTGGCTGCACAACTGGCCAAGGTGGGCATCGTGGCCAAAATCGAAAACGTGGAATGGGCGCAGTGGTTGGGCGGCACCTTCAAGGGCAACTTTGACCTGACGGTGATCAACCACGTCGAGCCCTTGGATTACATGAACTATGCCAACGCGCAGTACTACTGGGGTTACGACAGCAAAGCGTTTCGCGATTTGGCAGCCAAGCATTCGGCAACCACAGCGGCCAAAGAGCGCACACAACTGTTTGGTGACATGCAGCGCATGATTGCCAAAGATGCGGTGAACGTGTTTTTGTTCAACGCTTCCAACACCGCTGTGTATCGCAAAGGCCTCAAAGGTTTGTGGTCCAGCTCGCCCATTTTTGCCAATGACATGTCGGCCGTATCTTGGCAATAAATCAAAGGGCGCCTCAAAGTGCCCTGAAAACCTTGCTATAATTCAGTGCATGATGCGGCTGTAGCTCAGCTGGATAGAGTACTTGGCTACGAACCAAGGGGTCGTGGGTTCGATTCCTGCCAGCCGCACCAAAAATTAGAAAGCTCACAACGAAAGTTGTGAGCTTTTTCTATTTTCAAAACATCAAAGTCTCATCACAAGCCGCGTTGTTTGATGCAGGATTTTTTCTTTTGCCACCCAATTTCATCCCATGAGCAAAGCCTTCACCAAAGAGACCGATGGTGACGATGACGAAGAAATGGGTCTGCCTGCATTGCCCTTGGGTGCACGCAATTACATGACACCCGCAGGCTATGCCCGCTTGAGGGCAGAGTTGTTCACCCTGATCGATGACGAAAGACCTCAAGTGGTCGAGATCGTGCATTGGGCGGCCAGCAATGGTGATCGGTCTGAAAATGGCGATTACTTGTATGGCAAAAAGCGCTTGCGCGAGATCGATCGCCGGATTCGATTTTTGACCCAACGTCTGGAGAAAGCCGAAGTGGTGGACCCCGCTGTGCACCACGGGAGTGATCAGGTGTTCTTTGGGGCCACGGTGACTTATGTCGAGGCCTCGGGGACAGAGCGCAGGGTGACCATTTTGGGCATTGATGAAGCCGACAGCTTAAAAGGGCAGGTCAGCTGGGTGTCGCCGATTGCACGTACTTTGCTCAAGTCACGCGAGGGAGATGAACTCAAGCTCGTCACACCTTCAGGCGTGCTGGACATTGAGGTGTTGACGGTCAGTTATCCCGCACCGGCTTGATGAACGGAGCCTTTTAAGGACTGATCAGGCCTTTGTTGGTTTGACGATCGGCCTTGATCACCGACGGTGTGCGTTTGAGGTGACGCAGCACCTGCTCCAAATGGGTCGTGTCCCGCACCGCCACTACAAATTTCAACTCGGCTGTGTCCTGGGGTGTTTCATGGCCCATGTCGACGTGCACGATATCGGTTTCGGCACTGGCCAAAGCCCCGGCAACGCGTGCCAAAACGCCTTTGCCATTGACCACGGTGACGTTGATGCTGGTTTCAAAATTGCGCGTTATCTCATCTGACCATTCCACACCAATGAAGCGCTCGCTGTCCTTGTGCTCCAATTTTCGGGCTGTTGCGCAGTCCCGGGTATGCACGGCCAAGCCCTCACCACGGCCCAAATAGCCCACGATGTCATCGCCTGGCAAGGGGCGGCAGCAACGTGAATACACCACCGACGCGTTCTCACTGCCATCCAAAGTGATGGCTCCTTGAGAGATGGACTCGTGTGCTGTAAAGCGTTCGCGTGTCATCAAGAGCGCATCAGGTTTTTGGCCGTTTTCAGACAACAAAGCCGTCAAACGTTTGGCCACGATGGTGGCGATGCGTTTGCCCAAACCAATGTCCATGAGCAAATCGGCTTGGTTGCGGTTGCCCGTGAAGCGGAGCAACTTTTCCCACAGGTTTTGATTGACCACGTTGTCAGAGGGCAGTTGGTCGATGCCTTCGGCGCGCAAAGCTTGCGCCAACAATTTTTCGCCCAACTCGACCGACTCGGTTTGCGCCATGGTTTTCAGGTGATGGCGAATTTTGGAGCGTGCGCGGCCGGTGCGCACAAAGCCCAGCCATGCCGGATTGGGGGCCGACACCGGGGCCGTGATCACTTCGATCACATCGCCATTTTTGAGTTCGGTGCGCAAGGGGACTTGTTCGCCATTGATGCGTGCGGCCATGGCGTGGTCACCCACTCGGCTGTGGATGGCGTAGGCAAAGTCCACCACCGTGGCCCCCCTGGGCAAAGCCATGATCTGGCTTTTGGGCGTGAACACATAAACGGCATCAGGGAACAAGTCCACTTTGACGTGGTCCCAAAATTCGGCGGCATCGCGGGTTTCGGTCTGGATGTCCAACAGCGACTGTAGCCACTGGGTGCCCAACCGTGCCGACTGGGCGCTGGCCGATTCGTGTTCCTTGTAAAGCCAATGGGCGGCCACACCCGATTCGGCCACCAAGTTCATGGCCTCGGTGCGCATCTGGAACTCGACGTTCACACCCGATGGCCCCACCAGCGTGGTGTGCAATGACTGGTAGCCATTGACTTTGGCAATCGCAATGTGGTCTTTGAACTTGCCCGGCACCGGTTTGTAAATCTGGTGCAACCAACCCAAAGCGGTGTAGCAATCGACGACCGAGGGGACAATGACCCGAAAACCATAGATGTCGGTGACTTGGGCAAAACTGAGGTGCTTTTCGTCCATCTTTTTGTAAATGGAATAAAGCGTTTTTTCCCGTCCGCTGATGCGAACGCTCATTTTGGCCTGCGCAAAGACGGCTTCGACATCCGCTTGCACTTTTTGGATCAGGTCGCGGCGTCGATTGCGCGCGCGCGATACGGCTTTGGTCAACACCGCATAACGCCAAGGCAGCAGGTGCTTGAAGGCCAGGTCTTGCAGTTCGCGGTAAATTTGGTTCAGACCCAAACGGTGGGCGATGGGGGCGTAAATTTCCAGTGTTTCAGAAGCAATGCGGCCCCATTTGCTGCGCGGCATGTCCGACATGGTGCGCATGTTGTGGGTGCGGTCGGCCAGCTTGATGAGGATGACACGCACATCGCGGGCCATGGCCAGCAACATTTTTCGAAACGACTCGGCCTGGTTTTCTTCTCGGGTGTTGAACTCCAGCTTTTCCAACTTGGTCAGACCATCGACAAGTTCGGCCACAGGGGAGCCAAAACGCTCGATCAACGCCACCTTGGTGATGCCGCAGTCTTCCATGGCGTCGTGCAGCAAGGCAGCAGCCAAGGCTTGTGCGTCCAATTTCCATTCGGTGCACAAAACGGCCACCGCAATCGGGTGGGTGATGTAGGGTTCGCCGCTTTTGCGCATTTGACCCAAATGCGCTTCGTCAGCAAACTTGTAGGCCCGGCGCACCATGTCGGTGTCTGTTTCGCTCAAATAACCCAGTTTCGCTTCAAGCAGCGCAAAGCTGGCTGCAGCCGCGTTGGCCGCAGCCGGTGCTAAAACTTTGGGGCGGCTGTGGCTGCTTGAAGAAGAGGGGATCGAAGAGGGAATCGAAGCGGGACTCATGACCTCAATGTAACGCAAGCTTTTGCTTGACTTTGTTGTGCCAGTTGAATAGACACAAAAAAAGCCCCATCAAGGGGCTTTTAACAGGGTGTTGACTTTGCGGGGGCAAGGCCAACAGTTTCCGAATGTCTTCAGGACACGCGCTTGAGCATTTCGATGCCCACTTTGCCGGCCGCGATTTCGCGCAAGGCGGTCACGCCGGGTTTGTTTTTGCTCTCAATGCGTGGGGTGTGACCCTGGCTCAGCATGCGGGCGCGGTACGTGGCGGCCAAAACCAGCTGAAAGCGGTTCGGGATTTGTTCCAGGCAATCTTCAACAGTGATGCGGGCCATGATGGTGTTCCTTGAGAATTTATGATCTGGGTTCAAGCCATTTTGAGCGCTTGGAAGGTGTCGGGCCGTGCTCGGCGCTGAACATGGTACTTGAGTCGCTGGGCGTGAACCACCGCTTTGAGATCAAACAGGGCACGATCAAATACTTCGTTGATTATAACGAAGTCAAATTCCGGAGCCTGGGCCATCTCGATGGCGGCATTTTGCAGTCGCAGCTCGATGATGTCGGCCGTGTCTTCGCCACGGCGCTCCAGGCGTGAGCGAAGTTCTTCCCAGCTGGGCGGCAAAATGAAAATCAGCACAGCATTGGCGTACATTTTTTTGATCTGCAAAGCGCCTTGGTAATCGATCTCCAAAACCACATCTGCACCTTGGGCCATGCGGTCTTCGATCATTTTTTTGGAGGTGCCGTAGCGCTGCCCATGCACATGGGCCCACTCGACAAAAGCATCACCCAGCACCATGGCGTCAAATTCTTGCGCCGAGGCGAAAAAGTACTCACGACCATGCTTTTCTTGGCCCCTTGGCGCGCGGGTGGTGTGCGAGACGGTGGGCTGAACGCGTGAGTCCAGCTCCATCAAGGCTTTGACCAAGCTCGATTTTCCTGCCCCACTCGGTGCGGCGACAACAAACAGGTTTCCGGGGTAATCCATGGGCAAGCTCTTTATTCGATGTTCTGGACTTGTTCGCGCATTTGCTCGATCAGCACCTTCATGTCCACCGAGATGCGGGTCATTTCGAGCACGGCCGATTTGGACCCCAGCGTGTTGGCTTCGCGGTGCAGCTCCTGGATCAAAAAGTCCAGGCGCTTGCCGACGTCCCCGCCCTTGGTGAGCAGGCGGCTGAGTTCGTCCAGGTGCGAGCGCAGTCGGGTGAGCTCTTCCGCTACATCAATGCGGATGGCAAAAGAGGTGGCTTCTGTCAGCGCACGGTCTTGTGCGGTCTCGGGCAGATGGCTGCCATCGGCCAAAGCCATGGCGTCCTTCCAGCGCTCCAAAAAGCGAAGGCGTTGTTGCTCAACCAATTGCGGCACCAGCGGCACCGCCAAATCGGCCAAACTGCGCAGCTGCTCAATGTGGCCGAGCAGCATCTCGGTCAGGCGGGCACCTTCGCGGCCGCGGGCTTCGAGCAGGGCTTGCACGGCTTGAGACGCCAATTGCATCCAGTCGGCTTCGTTGGGGGCCGATGAGCCCGAGCTGCCAGCGCTCATGCGCAACACATCGGCCACACTCAAAGCGCGAGCACTTGGCAACCAGTCTTGAATTTTGTCTTGCAAGGCCGCAATTTTTTGCAGCGCTTGGTGGTTGGGTGCTTGCAGGGTGGCACCATCACCAGCGTCTTGGCTGGCTCGGACTTCGACTTTGCCGCGTTTGATGTGTCGGGTGATCAGCTCGCGCAGGCCAGGTTCAAGTTGGCGCAAATCTTCAGGCAAGCGAAAGCTCAGATCCAAAAATCGGCTGTTGACGGAGCGGATTTCCAAGCCAAGTCGCGCTGTAGGGGCTGAAGGGGTGGGGGACTCACCGTCTGCGGGCAGTGGGCTGTGCTGCACACTCGCGTAGCCGGTCATACTGTAAACTGACATCGATCAAGTTCCTTGTGACAGCGCTGGCTCACACTGACCATCAATGGCCATCCAGCGCTGCAAATGCTCAGCCTAACAGCTGTGCATGAAACGAGGCATTATCTCAAACTCTTTTGTCTGACCCGCTCGCCAATGGCCGAGCTCAAAGGTCAGCACCACTTCAGCGCCACCATGAACACCAGCCCTTCCTATGTCCGAACAGGTCGCACAGCCGACGCCTTGCGCGCTGTGCGCATCACACGCGGTTACACCGTGCACGCTGAGGGCTCGGTTCTGATCGAGTTTGGCCAGACCCGCGTGCTGTGCACCGCCTCGGTCGAGGAAAAAGTGCCGGGCCACAAAAAAGGCAGTGGCGAGGGCTGGGTGACGGCCGAATACGGCATGCTGCCCCGCGCCACCCACACCCGGGG
>CAITSG010000192.1 GCA_903894995.1 uncultured Burkholderiales bacterium | reverse complement strand
CTTGGGTTCACCTTCGCGTGAGCCCCAACTTGCTGCCCGTGCTGCCCGCCTTGGTGGCACAGGTGCGGGACTGGCTGGACCTGGATGCCGAGCCGGCCGCCATCGCCCAAGTGCTTGCGTCCGCATTTCCACAAGCCTTGGGCCAGCGCTTGCCGGGCTGCCTCGATGGTTTTGAGTTGGCTGTGCGCGCCATTTTGGGTCAGCAAATCACCGTCAAGGCCGCACGCACGCTGGGGCAGCGCTTGGTCCATGCGCTGGGCACGCCCTGCGAAACACCTTGGCCTGAACTGAATCGGACCTTTCCCAGCCCAGCGTGCCTGGCGCTGGATGAAAACGCCGCGGTCATGGGCCGCTTGGGTGTCGTGCGCCAACGGCAAAAAGCCATTCAGGCACTGGCTCAGGCGGTTGAATCGGGCGCGATCCACCTGATTTCCCAAGCCCCGCTGGAGCCCACTTTGCAGGCGCTGATGGCCCTGCCCGGCATCGGCCCCTGGACGGCGCATTACATCGCCATGCGCGCCTTGCGTTGGCTGGATGCGTGGCCGGTGCAGGATGTGGCCTTGCAATCCGCCTTGGGCGTGCGCCAAGACCCCCGCCCCACGCAGGCATTGGAACAACTCGGGGAGCAATGGCGACCTTTTCGCAGCTACGCCCTCATTGCAGCGTGGCAAACCCTGTCACCCTCACCCCACACACCGCCATGAAAACCATCTCGACCCAAGCACTGAACGGCCCTTTGGGGCCCATGATCCTGGCCGCATCGCCGCAAGGCCTGTGCGGCGTGTGGTTTGAAGGACAGCGCCATGGCCCGACCGAGGCCCGAATGCAAAGCTGGACGACCGACAGCGCGCACACGCTGCTGCAAGACGCGGCCCAACAACTGCAGGCCTACTTTGCAGGCAGCTTGACATCGTTTGATGTGCCTCTGGACCTGTCGGCAGGTACGCCCTTTCAACAATCGGTCTGGCGCGTTTTGCTGTCCATACCCTCTGGCTCGCATCAAAGCTATGGCGATGTGGCCGGTCAATTGAACAACCCCCAGGCCGTTCGAGCCGTGGGCGCGGCCGTGGGGCGCAATCCGCTGAGTATCATCGTGCCTTGCCACCGCGTCCTGGGTGCCGGTGGCCAACTCACGGGCTATGCAGGCGGGCTGTGGCGCAAACAGGCGCTGCTCAAACTGGAAGGCCACCCGCTCGCCCTGACATCGACTGTTCCCCTCTTTCCCGAATGACCGCTTCTCACGCCAAAGGCTGGCTGGCCGACTTTCTGCTCCTGGCCGCCATCTGGGGCTCGTCCTTTTTGTTCATGCGCATGGCAGCCGTCGAATTGGGCCCCCTGCCCACGGCCGCTATCCGGGTGGCCATTGCCGCGACTTTTTTGCTGCCGATCATGCTGGCCAAAGGCCACTGGCCGCAATTGCGCCAGCACTGGAAGCCGGTGCTCTTTGTCGGGGCGCTCAACAGCGGCGTCCCCTTTGCCTTGTATGCCTTTGCGGTGCTTCACATCACCACGGGTTTTTCCTCCATTCTGAACGCGACGGTGCCCTTGTTTGGCGCGCTCGTCGCTTGGCTTTGGCTGGGGGACAAACCAACACTCTCGCGGATCGTGGGCCTGGCCATCGGCTTTGGGGGCGTGCTCCTGCTGGCTGGGGGACAAGCCAGCTTCAAACCCAACGACTCGGGCATCGCCCCTGCCTGGGCAGTCGCCGCCTGCCTGGCTGCGACCACTTGTTATGCGCTCGCAGCGAGTTTCACCAAAAAACACATTCCCAGCCTGCCCCCGCTGGTCACCGCCACCGGCAGCCAGATCGGGGCGACTTTGGTGCTGGCATTGCCCGCGCTGTGGTATCGACCTGACCACATGCCCAGCGCCTCGGTCTGGTGGTCCTTGCTGGTGGTGGGGGTGTTGTGCACTGGGGTGGCCTACATCCTGTACTTCAAGCTGATCGAAAACTCGGGGCCTGCACGGGCGCTGACCGTCACCTTTTTGGTGCCGGTGTTTGCCATCGCTTATGGCGTGCTGTTTTTGGGCGAGAGCGTGACGGCCTGGATGCTGCTGTGCGGCGCGGTGATTTTGCTCGGGACTTCGCTCTCCAGCGGCTTGATCAAGCTGCCGGGGCGTTGATGGGCCGGTGAAAGGTCATGGTTTGTTCGCGCTGCGCATCGCGCGCCCTGAGTTGGCCACATCCCCCGTCCACATCCTGCCCCGCTGACTGGCGCAACTTGGTCAGCACCCCGCGCTGGTGCAGCGTGCGGGCAATCGCCGCCGCCTTCTCCCAACTCGGCCTGGCATAAGGCAAGTCAGGCACCGCGTTGTAGGGAATCATGTTCATCAGCGCGTATTTGCCTTGCAGCAAGCGCACGATGCCATCGATCTCTTCATCGCTGTCGTTCACACCCTCCATCAAGGTCCATTGGTACTGGATCGGGTAGCCGGTGGCGCGGGCATAGGCCTCGCCTGCTTCCACCAGGTCTTGCGGGTCAAAACGCGGCGCACGGGGCAGCAACTGCGCACGCAAATCGGCCCGCGTGGTGTGCAGCGACAAGGCCAAAGCAGGCTTGACGCGGCCTTGCGGCAAACGCTCGAACACCCGCGCATCGCCCACGGTGGAAAACACCAAATTCTTGTGACCGATGTTGCCCACCGTGCCCAGCAGCTCAATGGCCTCCATCACCGCGTCCAGGTTGTGCGCGGGCTCGCCCATGCCCATGAACACCACTTTTTTGACCGGCCTGAGCGTGCGGGCCAGCGCGACTTGCGCCACGATTTCGGCGCTGCCCACCTGCCGGATCAGGCCCTCACGCCCGGTCATGCAAAACACACAGCCCACCGCGCAGCCCACCTGGCTTGAAACGCACAGACCATCGCGCGGCAACAGAACGCTTTCCAACGTCAGGCCGTCTTGCAGGCCCACCAGCAAACGGGCCGAGCCGTCTTGCCCCGGGTGCTGCTCGCGCAGAGTCGCCAGGCCCGCGAGCGTGACGCTCAGCGCGGGCAAGGCCTCGCGCACCGCCGTGGGCATGAAGCTTTCCAGTGGTCTGCGCCCGCTGTCTTGGGGCTTGGCCTGTGTCCACAGGCGAAGCACACGCTGCTCGTGCCGTTCATTGGCCCCCAGTGCGCGCAAGTGGTCGCGGATGTCCTGAACGCTGTGCATATTCATCAGTAATGCGGCGGGATTTCGTCGCGCAGGTTGCGCATTTCAGCGCCGCCACCCGACTCGGGCAGACGGTCACGCATCTGGCGCAGCTCCTGGATCAGCGCGTCAATTTGCTGCTGCTGGCGGTACACCTGCGCATTGAGCTGGTCGAGCAGGTCTTCG
>CAITSG010000191.1 GCA_903894995.1 uncultured Burkholderiales bacterium | reverse complement strand
GGCCAAAGCCGCTGTGCTGAGCACGCAGCCAGCGGTCACCCACATCAGCAAGCGTTTTTTGCCTGCGACCCGGTCGGCCCACGCGCCCATACCAGGCATGGTGAGCATCACGATGAAATAAGACAGACTCAGGCCCGAAGTCCAGGCCAAGGTGGCCCAAGCCGCGCCATCGGCCACAGCGCCCACAAAGTAAGCCGCAAACACGGCGGTGATGACCACGGTGGAGTAGCCCGAGTTGGCAAAGTCGTACATGGCCCAACCGAACACTTCGCGTCTGCGGACGCCAGGGTTCAGCGCATCACGAGAAAACAAGCTGAACATGGCCATCAGTGCAAATGGCGCGGGCGGCGACCGCCGCCCCCGTGGCTACCGTTGCTGTTACCACCAGAACCTTTGGGGGGCTTACCCAACTCCAAGGAACTGACCAAGTTGTCAAAGCGCTGGCTGAACAACTTGTCAATTTCAGACACCACACCTGACAATTCGGCCCCATCAAAATGACGCTCCATCATGTTGACAACGTCGTGAATGAGCAAATCGCGCTGGGCCTGCATGATGGCCCCAGGATCAGGCCCCACAAAGAGCATTACAAAATCGTCACGAGAATCGTCTCCATTGGCTTCATCTTCGTCGTCAAATTCTGTGTCATAAAAAGTGACTTCGATGGGTGTGCCTGCAGATGACAACTCATTGAGGTTCATGCACAAATCTTCCATGACCATGCGGAAATTTTCATCCCCCCGCACAGTCCAGCACATTTGAAGTCGGTGCGTGCTGGCATCAAAACGAATGCCAGGCTCTTCTTCGTAAAGGCTTGAAGAAGCTTCATTCAAAGATCTTGCGCCAGCGTATTGCCAAAGTGGCTTGAGCGCTTCCTGAATGGATTTGAGGTCGGTGCCGGATTTGATCGGCACATCACCATGCACGTGGATTTCAAGCGGTGCGTTGTCTTGGTTCATGATGATGTTAATGAGTACTTTGGTGCCCCGAGCCGGAATCGAACCGGCACGCCCGTTATTCACGAAGCAACGGATTTTAAGTCCGGTGTGTCTACCGATTTCACCACCGGGGCAGAGGCTCTATTGTGCCTTGAGATCAGGCCAATGATGGCTCAACTTGTTTGCAAATTGAGCATCGCCAATGCGTAAAGAGCGACAACTGACACGTACGCGGCAGACCAGACCATGGTGCGCCACTTCGGTTTGTTACTGACATAACAAAAAACATAGGCCGTTCGTGCGGCCACAAACAACAGGGACAGGGCGTCAACGGTACGGGGATCTACCCCTGTCAATAAAGCCAAAATAACACCGGCCGCAAAGAAGGGAAAGGCCTCGAAACAATTGGCTTGGGCTGCGTTGGCGCGTGCCCGAAAACCCGTTTGCGAAGCCAGCCAAGCCCTTGGGTCGCTGTTGTCATAGCCCTTAAAGCCCGACTTGGCGATGCCAGCACATACGACCGGCATGATCCCAGCGACCAAAACCGCTGCATAAGACAACAACATCAAACACCCCCTTGAAATACAAAGCATGCGAACAATGGACCCGCCCTGATGCCACCAATGAAAAAGCCACTGAAGTCATCAGTGGCTTGTGCGGGCTCACAGCCAAAAACCTGAATGCGGAATCAACCGCCCTTTTTGGAACGCTTGCCAGGATTCTTCTTGCTGCGGGTGGCCACGCCACGCTCAAGGCTGACACGCTGACCACGACCGGCGGTGCGCAAGGTCACGCCGGGCAAAGCTGGCAGTGGGGGGGTGAATTTACGATCTGCTTCGGTGACAATTTTGTTGCCCATCTATGGCTCCAGATAAATAATGCAAAGCGTTATTAGGCCACAAGAAGTGGCCTGTTCAATCCAATGGACACGATTGACTTGAGAATTTAAGACCCAGCGTTCATGAACATCATCCCTTGACCACGCCCGCCGTCACACGGCAAGTTGTTCAAAGTGCACAAACGTTTTGTTCAGTCGGCCCTGCGCAAGGCGACTGCAAAGCCCCTTTGAACCGCCGGGCGAGCCATCATGCCCTCGTACCAACCCTTGACGTGAGGAAACTCGCTCAAATCCACCTGATGCCGCGCATGACGCCACACCCAACCCAAAATGGCGAAATCCGCAATCGACAACTCACCTGCAAAAAAAACATGGCCGGCCAATCGGCGGTCCATGACCCCATACAAACGCAAAGTTTCGCTCATGAAACGTTGCAATCCATAGCGTCTGTCGCCCTCATCGCTCAAACCCACAAAATGGTGCACCTGTCCTGGTGCAGGGCCAAAGCCACCCATTTGAAACATCAACCACTCCAGCACAGCCACCCTCGCAGCCCCCTTGGGGGGTAAAAAAAGTCCCGTTTTTTCTGCCAAATACAGCAATATGGCGCCCGACTCGAAGACGGTTTGGACTTGACCATCTGGTCCATCGGTGTCCACCAATGCTGGAATTTTATTGTTCGGGCTGAGGCTCAAAAATGCGGGATCAAATTGTTCCTTGCGCGTGATGTCAACGATTTGGACCGCGTAGGGCAAACCCATTTCTTCCAACGCCACCGAGATTTTTCGGGCATTTGGGGTGTCAAACGCCAACAGTGTCAAAGCCATGCCACAAACTCCTTGAAAAAGTGGCTTCAGTGTATGGAAAAAACAGGCAACAAAGGGACCACAAGGTGACTGCGCCAACGAACACCAAGGCCTATGATGAATTTTTTGATTCACAGGGCAAGACCATGAACCGCGTACTGGCACACACCGGGGCCAAATACCCCATTTTGCAGGCCCCCATGGGCTGGATTGCCCGCAGTGTCTTGGCGTCGGCCGTCTCCAGGGCAGGTGGATTGGGCATCATCGAAACCTCGTCCGGGGAAACCGAAAATTGCCAACGTGAAATTGCCATCATGCTCGACAGTGGCCTGCCTTTTGGCGTCAACCTTCCCATACGGTTTTTGACAGACGACGCCATGCTGCGCTTCGTCTGCGAATCTGGCATCCGATTTGTGACCACATCCGCTGGCAGCCCTGCCAAGTTTGTTGCGCCCTTGAAGGCCGCGGGCATTGCGGTCTACCATGCCGTCCCCACATTGGACGCAGCATTGAAATGCGCCCAAGCGGGTGTCGATGGCCTGGTGGTCGAGGGATCAGAGGGAGGCGGCTTCAAAAACCCGGAAGAAGTCAGCACCTTGGTGCTGCTTCAGGCCATTCGCGAAAAAACCGATTTGCCCTTGATCGCAGCTGGCGGGATTGTGGACGGTCGCGGCATGGCTGCAGCATTTGCGTTGGGTGCCGAGGCGGTACAAATGGGCACCCGTTTTGTGGCTTGCGCAGAAAGCCCTGTTCATGCGCACTACAAACAAGCCATCGTGCAAGCGCCCACCACCGGCACCTACATGCTGAACACCCAGTCGTCGCCTTGCATTCGTGCCCTCAAAGCCCCTTTCACAAAAAGCTTGCACGAGGCTGGACTGATGGGCCCGGATGCCTTCAAGGGCATTCAAGACGTTTATTTTGGCGGCGACATGAATGCCGCACCCGCTTTGGCTGGTCAATCGGCCGGACTGGTCCATGAAATCAAAACGGCGCGTGAAATCATCGAAGAAACTGTGGCCCAGTTCCACGGCATCACAGCACACTTGGGGCAAATGGCCAATGCCCGGTCGTTTGGATGATGCTTTGCAAAGGTCTCCAGCCACCACACCACCCCATCCATCGCTATGGCTGCAAACATCTTCGGTTTTTGATTCAATATGTGACTCATCGTGGACCCGCTGGCATGACAGAATTTCTGATCCTGCTCTCAACCCAAGTTTTCAAACCATCACCATGACCCATCGCACCATCACCGCATTTTTCACAAGCCTGAGTTTGACGGCTTGTTTGGCTTCGTCCGCACTGGCACAAAACACCGTCATCACCGCCTCGGCACAAGAATCCGGGGCCACGCTGACCGCCTCAGGCATGGTGTACCGCGCCCTCAAAGAGGGCACCGGAGCCAGCCCCAAAGCCTCGGACAAGGTCAAAGTGCATTACCGGGGCACCTTGCCCAATGGCAAGGAATTTGACAGCTCCTACAAGCGCAACGAAGCGATTGAATTTCCGCTGAACCGGGTGATTCCATGCTGGACCGAGGGTGTTCAACGCATGAAGGTTGGCGGACAAGCCAAACTGACCTGCCCACCGGCCTTGGCTTATGGCGAGCGTGGTGCGGGCGGTGTGATCCCACCCAATGCCACCCTTTTGTTTGAAGTTGAATTGCTGGCCATCAGCGGCCAATAACGTCCCTCAAGAGACTCCTCATCCAAGTCACACCATGAAGCGCCAATCTCACCGCATGGACGGGGTCGACACCCCCATCATTCCCACCATCGCCTCTTTGGTTCGCGACAACCCAGGCACCATTTCCTTGGGCCAAGGTGTTGTCAACTACGGCCCGCCGGCCTCGGCCATTGCCGCCTTGCCCGAACTCATGGGCGACACACAACTGAACAAGTACCAGGCCGTCAGCGGCATTGCCCCTTTGGTAGACGCTTTTCAGCAAAAACTGGCCCATGAAAACCATGTGCATTACGGCACAGAATCCCGAATCATGGTCACGGCCGGCAGCAACATGGCTTTCCTCAACAGCGTGCTGGCTGTCGCTGACCCTGGTGATGAATTCATCCTGCCGATGCCGTTTTACTTCAACCAGGAAATGGCCATTCGCATGTGTGGATGTGTACCGGTGCCTGTCCCAACCCTGAATGATTGGAGTTTGGATGTCCCGGCACTGGCAGACGCCATCACCCCGCGAACCCGGGCCATTGTCACGGTTTCACCCAATAACCCGACGGGGGCTGTGTACAGCGAAGCATCCTTGCGCGCCGTCAACGCCTTGTGCGCTATGGCGGGTATTTACCATTTCAGCGACGAGGCTTACGAATACTTTACTTACGAAGGTGCCCAGCATTTTTCTCCCGCATCGATAGAGGGCGCACAAGGCCACACCTTGTCTTTTTACTCCATGTCCAAAAATTACGGCATGGCCAGTTGGCGTGTGGGCTATGTGGTCTACCCGGCCGATTTGTTTGACGCCATGAACAAGGTTCAAGATACCAACCTGATCTGCGCTCCGGTGGCTTCGCAACTCCTTGCATTGCAATCGTTAAGACTCGGACGCGACTGGGTTCTGCCGAAAATACAAAGCTTGGCCATGGTGCGCGATCAGGTGTACCAAGCTTTGGGTGAATTGGGTGATCTGGTGCAGTTTCCCAAAACCCGGGGGGCCTTTTATGTGCTCATGAAACTGCCCGGCATGGCTGACCCTATGGCATTCAACCGCCACATGACTGAAAAATTCAAAGTCGCCACATTGCCTGGTTTTGCTTTTGGTCTGACAGATCTGCCCAACGCCAATTACCAACGACTTTCTTATGGCGCATTGGATGCAGCCACGGTGGCCCAGGGGGTGCAGCGCTTTGTGGCAGCGGTGGAGGACTGGTATCGAACTTAAATCACTGCCCTCAGCACCCAAAGCCCTTACCCATCAGATTTCCATCAGATTTTTTTCTTTTTCCACAACACATGAACACCATCTCACTTGAACAATTCACGGCCCAGTCCATGGACGAAGGCTTCGATGAAATCATCGTCCGCGAATGGGATGCCGATCTCAGTCTCGACACCCACACCCATCCTTTTGATGTCAGTGCCCATGTGGTGCGTGGCGAGTTTTGGCTGACAGCCCACGACAAAGTGACGCACCTGAAGGCGGGTGATTTTTTTCGCTTAGCACGCGATGTGCCTCATGAAGAGCGATACGGTGCACTCGGCGCCACCGTGTGGGTGGCCCGAGCCAACTGAACTGATGTCAACGGTTCATCCACAAACCGCACAAAAAAAATGCCTCAGCAAATGACATGCTGAGGCATTGATTTTGGAGGCGCGACCCAGAGTCGAACTGGGCTAGACGGATTTGCAATCCGTTGCATAACCGCTTTGCTATCGCGCCGTTGTCATTGAACTGGCTTGATCACCGTGGACCACGTGATCAGAACGCATGAAATATCGAAAAATTGGAGCGGGAAACGAGATTCGAACTCGCGACCTCAACCTTGGCAAGGTTGCGCTCTACCAACTGAGCTATTCCCGCAAACTAAGCCTTAGATTATACAACGTCCAAATCGAAATTGACTGGCATAACAGACAAAATTTCCGAACTTGGGAACAGAAATAAATACGATCAATCAAAAAAAACAGGGAAGCATTTGCTTCCCTGAGATTCGAAAATTGAACAAAAACTTTCATTAAATGGAGCGGGAAACGAGATTCGAACTCGCGACCTCAACCTTGGCAAGGTTGCGCTCTACCAACTGAGCTATTCCCGCATATTTCGACCAACTAAACAGCTTGTATTTGGTTGGTAAGAACAATTTAATTGTAATGCAGTTTCAGGGAGCTTTGAGGTCTCCTTGAAATTTTTACTTCAATGTTTGACCGCCTCGGTTTTTGCCGTTGCAGTGACCGCCGACAGGGCAGTCGCTGCTGCGACCTCTTCTTCAATCAAAGGCATAGGTTTGGCCTCCAAGGCGACATCCAGCACCTGATCGATCCACTTGACTGGAACAATTTCCAATCCGTTTTTGACGTTCTCGGGAATGTCTTGGAGGTCTTTGACGTTGTCCTCAGGGATCAATACAGTCCTGATGCCACCGCGCAAAGCAGCCAGCAATTTTTCCTTCAATCCACCGATTGCAGTGACTTCGCCGCGCAGCGTGATCTCACCCGTCATGGCCACATCGGCACGCACGGGAATGCCCGTCATGGCCGACACCATGGCAGTGGTCATGGCTGCACCGGCACTGGGCCCATCTTTAGGGGTGGCACCGTCTGGCACATGAATGTGCAGGTCTTTCTTCTCAAACACCTCGTCCTTGATGCCCAAGAGACGTGAGCGACTGCGCACCACAGTACGCGCAGCCTCCACCGACTCTTTCATCACATCGCCAAGAGAACCGGTGCGGGTGATCACGCCTTTGCCGGGCATCAGGGCTGCTTCGATGGTCAGCAAATCGCCGCCCACCTCAGTCCAAGCCAAACCCACCACCTGACCCACCTGATTTTTTTGCTCGGCGCGACCATAGGTGTACTTGCGAACACCCAAAAAGTCGTTCAAGTTGTCGGCATTCACCAGCACCTGGGGCGTCATTTGCTTGAGCAGCAAAGCCTTGACGACTTTGCGGCAGATCTTGCCCAGCTCGCGCTCCAGCGATCGGACACCGGCTTCGCGGGTGTAGTAGCGCACCACATCACGCACGGCGCACTCTGTCACCTGCAACTCGCTGTCTTTAACACCGTTGTTGGTCATTTGCTTGGGCAGCAAATACTTCATGGCGATACTCGTTTTTTCGTCCTCGGTGTAGCCGGACAAACGGATCACTTCCATTCGATCCAACAAGGCCGATGGAATGTTCATCGAGTTGGATGTGGCCACAAACATCACATCGCTCAGATCAAAATCGACCTCGACGTAATGGTCACCAAAAGTGTGGTTTTGCTCAGGGTCCAACACCTCCAGCAAGGCACTGGACGGGTCACCCCGGAAATCCGTGCCCAACTTGTCGATTTCGTCCAACAAGAACAGGGGGTTCTTGGTGCCGACCTTGTTCAAGTTTTGCAGCACCTTTCCGGGCAATGCGCCAATGTAGGTGCGGCGGTGCCCGCGAATTTCAGCCTCGTCGCGCATGCCACCCAAAGCCATGCGCACGTACTTTCGCCCAGTGGCTTTGGCAATCGACTGGCCCAGCGAAGTTTTACCCACCCCCGGAGGCCCAACCAAACAAAGAATGGGCGCCTTGACCTTGTCAACTCGTTGCTGCACAGCAAGATACTCAAGAATGCGGTCCTTGACTTTATCGAGACCAAAATGGTCTTGATTCAGGACATCCTCGGCATTGGCCAGATCGTGCTTGAGCTTGGTTTTTTTGCCCCAAGGCAAACCAATCAACACGTCCAGGTAGTTGCGTACGACCGAAGCCTCGGCCGACATGGGAGACATGAGCTTGAGCTTTTTGAGTTCGCCTTCGGCCTTTTTACGTGCTTCGGCGGACAGTTTGGCGGCCTTGATTTTTTTCTCAAGCTCTTCGATGTCAGCGCCCTCTTCCCCGTCGCCAAGTTCCTTCTGAATGGCTTTGACCTGCTCATTGAGGTAGAAGTCTCGTTGGTTTTTCTCCATTTGCCTTTTGACACGGCCACGGATGCGCTTGTCCACATTCAAAATATCGACCTCATGCTCGAGCTGGGCATACAGGTTTTCAAGGCGCGATTTGATGTTGGCCAAGTCCAGCACTTGCTGCTTGTTCTCCAGCTTAAGTGGCAAGTGCGCAGCGATGGTGTCAGCCAATCGGCCAGGATCATCGATGCTGGAGATCGAGGTCAGAATTTCGGGTGGAATCTTTTTGTTGAGTTTGACGTACTGGTCAAACTGCTGCATCACGGCTCGGCGCAACGCTTCAATTTCGCTGCTGGCATCGGATTGCTCCGACACAGGATCAACGGGGGTGAGCGAAGCCAAGAAATGCGCTTCGCCATCCACAATGGATTTGACATGGGCACGTTGCTGGCCTTCAACCAGCACTTTGACCGTGCCGTCCGGCAATTTGAGCATCTGCAAGATGGTCGATACACAACCCACGTCAAACATGTCATCGACACCAGGTTCGTCTTTGGCCGCTGTTTTTTGGGCCACCAACATGATGCGCCGGTCGGCGGCCATGGCCGACTCAAGGGCCTTGATGCTTTTGGGTCGTCCCACAAATAAGGGAATCACCATGTGCGGAAACACCACCACGTCGCGCAGCGGCAACATGGGCAGTTCCATCAAGGTGGGTGGCAAAGGTGTGTGTCCAGACATGCAATATCCCTCGGATCAATTCAGCTACACATGGATGCTGCCCCCCGCAATTTCAAGCCATTCATGACAAATGGTTTACGGGCGGTGCAGCCAAGAGGGGTCAGGCCTGTTTGGCCGACTCGCGGTAAACCAGCAACGGGGGTTTGTTGTCGTCAATGACGGATTCATCCACCACCACTTTTTCAACATTCGATTCATTAGGCAACTCAAACATGGTGTCGATCAAGGCTTGCTCCATGATGGAACGCAAGCCACGCGCACCCGTCTTGCGGGCCAAGGCTTTGCGGGCCATGGCCGTGAGTGCATTGGGTCGCACCTCAAGGTCAACGCCTTCCATGGCCAACAATTTGGTGAACTGCTTGACAACCGCGTTTTTCGGCTCAGTGAGAATTTGAACCAAGGCCTCTTCCGTCAGTTCAGCCAAGGTGGCGATCACCGGCAAGCGACCAACCAACTCCGGAATCAGGCCAAATTTGATCAGGTCTTCGGGTTCAACTTCGTTGAACACATCGGTGAGCGAACGCTGCTTTTTACTCTTGACGGATGCACCAAAGCCAATTCCCCCAGACTCGGTGCGGTTCTCAATGACCTTTTCAAGTCCCGCGAAGGCACCGCCGCAGATGAAAAGAATGTTGGTGGTGTCAATCTGCAAAAAGTCCTGGTTGGGGTGCTTGCGTCCACCTTGAGGGGGCACACTGGCCATGGTGCCTTCAACCAACTTGAGCAAAGCCTGCTGCACGCCTTCGCCCGACACGTCACGGGTGATTGAAGGGTTGTCTGACTTGCGGGTAATTTTGTCGATTTCGTCAATGTAAACAATACCGCGTTGCGCACGCTGAACATCGTAGTTGCAGGTTTGCAGCAACTTGGCCACGATGTTTTCAACGTCTTCGCCCACGTAACCGGCCTCGGTCAGGGTGGTGGCATCGGCCATGACAAAGGGCACGTCCAACATGCGTGCCATGGTCTGGGCCAACAGTGTTTTGCCTGAGCCGGTCGGTCCAATCAGCAGAATATTGCTTTTGGCCAACTCAACATCGTCTTTTTTGGCCGTCTCTTTGTGCTTGAGCCGTTTGTAGTGGTTGTAAACCGCCACAGCCAGGCTGCGTTTGGCCTTCTCCTGACCAATCACGTAATTGTCCAGGTTGTTCTTGATGTCCAAGGGTGTGGGCAAACCCTCTTTGGCCCCCTCAGTCACCGTGGTTGTCGCCAGTTCATCACGCACGATGTCATTGCACAAGTCAATGCATTCGTCACAAATGAACACAGAAGGTCCTGCAATCAGCTTTTTAACCTCGTGCTGGCTCTTGCCGCAAAAGGAGCAAAACAGGTTTTTTTCAGTGCTTGAGCCTTTTTTGTCGGCCATAAATGTCGCCTCGGAATCCGGATATCGTCAATGATAACGAAAGAAAAACGGCGCTCACCCTTTGAGAGTAAACGCCGTGAACCATGGTGCCGACCAGGCCGGTCACCTTTAAGCGCGTTTTGAAATCACCTCATCCACCAAACCATAGTCCTTGGCCTCAACCGCCGACAAATAATAATCACGCTCGGTGTCGAGTTCGATCTTTGAAAGCGGCTGCCCGGTGTTCTCAGACAAGATGCGGTTCAAATGAGCTCGGGTTTTGACGATCTCGCGGGCGGCAATTTCAATTTCGGTCGCCTGACCACGCGCACCGCCCAAAGGCTGGTGAATCATGATTTTGGAGTTGGGCAAGGAAAACCGCTTGCCCTTGGCACCAGAAGACAGCAAGAACGCGCCCATGCTGGCTGCCATGCCATTGCACAGCGTTGACACATCGGGCTTGATGAAGTTCATGGTGTCGTAAATCGCCATGCCTGCACTGACCGAGCCGCCAGGCGAGTTGATGTACAAAGAGATGTCTTTTTCCGGGTTTTCACTCTCCAGAAACAACAACTGCGCCACGATCAGGTTGGCCATGTGGTCGTTGACCTCACCCACCAAAAAGATCACACGCTCTTTGAGTAAGCGCGAGTAAATGTCATAAGCGCGTTCGCCACGGCCTGATTGCTCGACGACCATGGGGACCATGCCCAAATTTGTGATGTCCAGTGCGCTCATCATTTCTCCAGAATTATGTTTGAGACTTTAACCCGTTTAACAGGCCCACCAATGAGATGGGGCTTGTCAGCCGAACTGCAAGCCCGGCACAAGCCCCATTATTCAAAGGTGTATCCAAAGGTGCAAAGCCCCATCAGGCTTGCTGGCCCATCAGCTCTTCAAACGTGATGGCCTTTTCAGTGACCTTGGCTTGACCTAAAACGAAATCAGACACATTGCTCTCGATGACCACGGCTTCTACTTCGGCCAAACGTTGGTTGTCGCTGTTGTACCAACGCACCACGTCATCAGGGCGCTCGTAGCTGGAAGCCAACTCGAGAATGTGGGCCTGAATTTGCTCAGGCTTGGCATGCAGTGTGTTGCCACGCACGACCTCAGCGACCACCAGACCCAGGCGCACACGCTGCTCAGCTTGGGGACGGAAGATGTCGTCAGGAATTGGTGCCTTGTCGGCGTCTTTGATACCGCGCTGCTTGAGGTCTGCTCGCGCACCTTCTTTCAGTCGCTCGATTTCGTTTTGGACGATAGCCTGAGGCAGGTCCAGTTCGGCATTGGCCACCAAGGCGTCCATTGCAGCTTGCTTGTTGCGTGCCAGCAAGCGGAACTTGACTTCCCGCTCGAGGTTTTTAAGGATGTCGGCACGCAGGCCTTCAACGGTGGCATCTGCAATACCCAAAGACTTGGCCAAGGCTTCGTTGACTTCGGGCAGATGAGCGGCTTCAAGTTTCTTGACCGTGACCATGAAGTCGGCTGTTTTACCCGCCACATCCTGACCGTGGTAGTCAGCAGGGAAAGCCAAGGGGAAAGTCTTGCTCTCGCCTGTTTTCATGCCACTCACAGCGTCTTCGAATTCCTTGAGCATCTGGCCATCGCCCAAAATGAATTGGAAATCATCGGCTTTGCCACCAGAGAACACTTCCCCTTCGATCTTGCCTTCAAAGTCAATGGTCGCACGGTCACCCTCTTGGGCAGCCACGTCTTGAGCACGCTGGGCGAAGGTGCGGCGCTGCTTGCGCAAGATGTCGATGGTTTTGTCGATGGCGGCATCGGACACTTCAGCTGTGAGTTTTTCGACTTCGGTGTCGGCCAGGTTGCCCAGCTTGACTTCGGGATAGACCTCAAAGATGGCATCAAAAGTCAGTTGACCTTCGGGTGCGCCTTCTTTTTCAGAAATACGGGGTTGACCTGCCACGCGCACTTGGGCTTCGTTGGCCGCTACCGAGAAAGCTTCGCCCACTTTGTCGTTCAGAACTTCGTACTGAACCGAATAGCCGTAACGCTGCGCGACCACATTCATGGGCACTTTGCCTGGACGGAAACCGTCCATCTTGACGGTGCGGGCCATTTTCTTCAGGCGAGCGTCCACTTCAGACTGGATGGCCGTCACAGGCACAGTCAGGGTGATCTTGCGTTCCAGCTTTTCAAGGGTTTCAACAGTCACAGTCATCGTCGTTCTCGGTTAATTGAATGTCTCACGGACCTGCAGGTCAAACCTGCGGCCAGAAGTCAGTTGGTGCGCGGGGCGGGACTCGAACCCGCACAGTATTGCTACCGTCAGGACCTAAACCTGGTGCGTCTACCAATTTCGCCACCCGCGCATGTCCAAACAAAAAGGGCGTCAGGCCCATCCAAAGACCCTAAAGCCCTGAGACACACCTGACCGCCCACTTGAAATAGGTCAACTTTCTATTTTAGCCACTTCAGTTACCCAAATTCAGGCGCGGGCTTGATTTGGCCGTTCAATTCTGAACCACGCGGCATACATCGCCGGCAGCGCCAGCAAAGTCAAGGCCGTCGCCACCACCAGCCCCCCCATGATGGCCACCGCCATCGGCCCCCAGAAAATGCTGCGTGACAGCGGGATCATGGCCAATACTGCCGCTGCAGCTGTCAGCACAATCGGACGCAAACGGCGCACCGCCGACTCCACAATCGCCTGCCATGGGGCCATGCCCGCCGCCCGGTCCTGCTCAATTTGGTCGATCAGGATCACCGAGTTGCGTTGAATCATGCCCATGAGCGCGATCACACCCAGCAGCGCCACAAAACCAAACGGCCGGTCTAGAACCAATAAAGCGCCTGCTACACCGGCCATGCCCAAGGGTCCCGTCAAAAACACCAGCATCGCGCGGCTGAAGCTTTGCAGTTGCAGCATCAGCAAGGTGAAGGTGATGAACAGCATGACGGGCAAGCCCGCCGCAATCGAGGCCGATCCTTTGGAGCTTTCTTCCACTGCGCCGGCCACCTCAATGCGGTAGCCCATCAAACCCTGGCCTTGCCAAGTAGACTCGGTTTTTTTCAAGTCCGGAAGCAATTGCGCTGTCACCGTGGCCCCTTGCAGGCCTTCGGCAATGTCGGCCTGCACGGTGATGGCAAATTGCCGCCCCTCGCGCCACATCACGCCCGGCTCCCAAGCGAACACCGGGGTGGCCACCTGCAGCAAGGGAATGGACCGGCCAGAGGCCGTGGGCACGTAGGATTGACTCAAGTCCGACAAGGCGTCGCGCTCGGCCATGGGCTGGCGCAACACGATATCGATGAGCTTGTCACCCTCGCGGAACTGACCCACCGGAGTGCCACTGAGCAAGATCCGTGAAGCCTGTGCAATCGACTGGCTGGTCACGCCCAAAGCCCGAGCTTGGGCTTGATCGATTTCCAGGCGAATTGATTTGACCGACTCATTCCAGTTGTCATTCACGCCCCGGGTGTTCGGATTCAAGCGCATTTGAGCCTTGATCTCGTCAGCCTTAAAACGCAAAACTTGTGGGTCGGGACCTACCACCCGGAACTGCACCGGGTAAGGCACAGGCGGCCCGTTGGGCAGCAACTTGACGCGCCCACGCACCTCAGGAAACTCCTGGGCCAGCAAAGCCGGTAATTTGGCCCTCAGCACTTCTCGGGTTTTCAGGTCATGCGGCAAGACGATCAGTTGCGACACGTTGGTCTGCGGAAACACTTGGTCAAGAGGCAGATAAAAACGCGGCACGCCCGAACCGATCCAAGCCGTGACCGACTTCACGCCCATTTCTTTCGCCAAACGTTGCTCCACACGGCGGGTGATGTCTTCACTGGCCTTGACGGGCGAGCCCTCAGGCAGCCACAAGTCCACGATGATTTCAGGTCGCGAAGAGTCCGGAAAGAACTGCTGCTGCACCTTGCCCATGCCCACCATCCCCATGGCAAACAGGAGCACCGTGATGCCAATGGTCTTCCAGCGGTGCGTGACACACCACGTCACCCAAGCCCTGAAGTGTCGAAAAAACGGGGTGTTGAACATTTCGGCCGAATCCAGGTGCTCGGCCGTCAAGGTGTGCACGGGTGGTTTGAGTAACCAAGCCCCCAAATACGGCACAAAATAAACCGAGGCCAACCAACTGACCAGCAAAGCCACCACCGTGACCGCAAAAATCGCGAAGGTGTACTCGCCCGTCATGGACTTGGCCATGCCGATCGGCAAAAAGCCTGCCGCCGTGATCAAGGTGCCGGTGAGCATGGGCATGGCCGTCAACTCGTAAGCAAAGGTCGCGGCACGCACCTTGTCGTAACCCTCCTCCATCTTGCGCACCATCATCTCCACGGCAATGATGGCGTCGTCCACAAGCAAGCCCAAAGCAATGATCAGTGAGCCCAGCGATATTTTGTGCAAACCGATGCCCAAATAGTGCATGGCCAAAAAGGTCACGGCCAAAACCAGCGGAATGGTGATGCCCACCACCAAACCGGGGCGAATGTCCAAAGTCCAACGCCGCCACAGCGGGTTCTGGCCCGGCCGCTTGTGCAGGCCCAGCGCCAAAAAGCTCACCGCCAACACAATCACCACCGCCTCGATCAGGACTTTGATGAACTCGTTGACCGAAGTGGACACCGCGCTGGGCTGGTCCTGCACCTGCGTCAAAGTCATGCCTGCAGGCAAGCTCGCGCGTGTGGTCTCAATCGTCCCACGCAAAGACTTGCCCAAAGCAATGATGTCCCCGCCTTTGCCCATGGAAACCCCCAAGGCAATCACTTCCTGGCCGTCATGGCGCACCTTCACGCTCGCCGGATCGGCATAACCCCGTGTCACGGTGGCAATGTCTGACAGGCGAATTTGCGAGCCCGATGCACCGCGAATCGGCATGGCCTGCAAATCTTGCAGGGACTGCAACTGCCCCCCCACACGCACCTGCACCACATCGGCAGGCGACTGAATGCTGCCCGCCGACTCCACCGCGTTTTGCTGGGCCAGCTGGCCCAGCACAGCTCCCATGTCCAGGCCCATTTGCGCGAGCTTCTTTTGCGACACTTCGACAAAAATCTTCTCGTCTTGAACGCCAAACAGCTCCACCTTGGCCACATCGGGCACACGCAGCAGCTGCTGGCGCAAGTTGTCGGCGTGCGTCTTGATCTCG
>CAITSG010000190.1 GCA_903894995.1 uncultured Burkholderiales bacterium | reverse complement strand
TAATGCCATGGCCAATGCCATGGACAGGTTCGATGCTTTTGTCATTGTCACCTCTGTTGGTATTTTCTAAAGCAAAAAGGGTGAAGTGGTTACTTCACCCTATATTCTGTTACGCACGCATCAAGACACGGTGGCTTCGTCGGTGCGTGTATCGCCCTTATTGTCTTTCCAGGTCACGGCTATTTTGTCACCGGCCTTGGCGCCTTTGACTGCAAATTGCAGGAAAGGATTTTTAGACACTGCGGGGCCCCACTCGGCGGAGAACACGTCTTTGCCATTGAGTTTGGCTGTCACTTCCTGGATGAACCAAGCGGGAACAGTTTTGCCGGAAGCGTCTTTACGTTGGCCGGTTTCCATTTCGTGGCTCATAAGCACACGAACGGTTGCTTTGTCACCAGCGGCTTGGGCACGGATGCGCATTGGATCTGCCATTTTTCTCTCCTAAATCTTTCAGTGAATCAATGTGTGGAGGCTGTGCACCGGGGCTTAGCCGCCGCAACCGCCCAGAGTGACCTTGACCTCTTTCTTGGCCCACAAAGCTTTGCCGTCGTTCATGATGGCCACAGCGTAGACATCGGACGACTGGCCCATTTTGGCGCGGGTCGAGAAATTGGCGTCGACAGTGTCAGTGACGTAGAACATGGCCACCAGAGCGGACGGGTTTTTTTCGACCATGATCAGCAACTGCTTGACGCCAGGCAACGCTGTGCTGGCACCCAAGGGCACCACAGCACCGTTTTCAGCGATGTCGGGACCGATGATGGTCACGTCTTTGCTTTCGGTAAGACTGGTCGCGCCAGCGGCCTTGGCCGCGTCTTGCACCGACTTGGCATCGAATGCGACTTTGTTGAAGGCCGCATGGGCAAACTGTGGGAAACCCGCAGTGGCCAAGAGGCCAGCCACAACAGCGCTTTGCTTGAGTGTCTCGCGACGGTTTTGCATCTGATATCTCCTTGATGATTGAGTGATGCTATTGAAACAGGTTCAGCATGACAACGGGGGAATCCCCGAAATTACTTGCTGGCCCCCTTGGAAATCCATTCGGCAATTTGCTTTGCATCTGCCTCGGGCAGGGATTGTGCAGGCATCGGAATCTGTCCATAAACACCGACACCACCGGCCTTGATTTTGCTCAAAATATAGTCGGTTTTACCCGCTTGCTTTTTGGCAATTTCGTTGAAGCCAGGGCCGACTATTTTCTTGTCTACACCGTGACAGGCTGTGCAACTGTGCTTGTTCAAAAGGGCAATGGCGACCTTGGCCTCGCTGTTTTCAGGCTTGGCAGCAGCAACAGGGGCTGCAGCGGCCATTGGCATACCCGCCTTGGGCTCGGGTTTGGTCGTGTCTGCGCCGCGTTGTGGACCAACGATGCGGTTTTGCTCTTGCAAATTACCGTGGGCATTTCGCGCAAAGTCAGGCAGAAATGACGCCACTTTGATTTCAGGCGTGCAGTCCTTCATGCAAATCTTGTTGGCGGTGTCAGGTTTTTTAACGCCACCCAATTCGTTGCCAGGCCACATGGCATGAGCTGTGTTCATGCCGTTGCGGTTGGGCATGCGCGCTTGCACCTCAGCGATGTTTTTGTCAGACAGCACGTAGTTGTCGGGCACGATGTTGGCCATGTTGAGCATGAAGGCCGTGACGGCATAGACCTCTTCGGTGCTCAGTGTCTTGGGGTTGGTCCAAGGCATGGCTCGGTTGATGTAGTCCCACAGGGTGGAGACTGTGGCCACCTTCATGATGGTGGTTCGGCCAGGGTAGTCTGTGCGCTTCAAGTTAGCCACGCGGCCGTTCTTGATGTCTTCGGCGGTGGTGCCACCAATCAGCGGGCTGAACACCTCATTCGATTCACCAAACACACCGTGACAGTGCGCACACTTGCCTTCCCAGACGTCTTGGCCTTTGGCGACCGACCCAGACCCTGCAGGTAACCCTTTGAAGTCAGGACGCACATCGATGTCCCACTTGGCCACTTCCTTAGGCGTGGCAGCACGGCCCACACCCGGATACTGGGTGCTCTGTGCAGTCGCCAAGCCAGCGACCGCCATCAACGCCACCGTCAAAACAGCATTACGAAACCTGGACATTTTTCACCTCACCGTTTTCCTGCACCAACCACGACTGGATGGCGTTGTTGTGATAGATCGATCGCGTGCCGCGAACACTGCGCAATTGCTGGTAAGTGGGCTGCACATGGCCCGTGTCATCTTGCGCACGGCTTTGGATGATGGCGGGCTTGCCGTCCCACACCCAATCGATGTTGAAGCGGCTCAGGGCCTTGGAGAGCACAGGCGTCTCCAAGCGTGCCTGACGCCAGTTGCGACCACCGTCGGTGGACACATCCACGCGCTTGATCTTGCCTTTGCCCGACCAAGCCAGGCCCGTGATGTTGTAGAAACCTTTGTCGAGCAAGACCTGACCGCCAGAGGGCGTGGTCACCACGCTCTTGACTTCTTGCAAGTTGGTGTATTGGCGGTGCGTGCCATCAGGCTGCAAGTCGATGTAGTGAATCGCTTCGTCTTTGGCGGCATAAGGCTTGTCGCCCACTTCTATGCGGCGCAGGTACTTGACCCAGCTCACGCCTTGGACGCCAGGCACCACCAAGCGCAAGGGGTAACCGTTTTCGGGGCGCAGCATTTCACCATTTTGACCATAGGCCACGATGACTTCACCCGATGTGATCAAGCTCATGGGGATGGTGCGGGTCATGGAAGAACCGTCGCCGCCCTCGGCCAAAACAAACTTGCCGTTTTTCAGGTCAGCACCCGCCAACTCGAGCAAGGTGATCAAGGGCACGCCCGTGAACTCGCTGCAAGAAATCATGCCGTGGGTGTACTGCACCGTGGGAACCGCCACGTTGCCCCACTCGGTGGCTGTGTTGGCACCGCACTCGATGAAGGCAAAGCGCGATACCGATGGCAATCGCATGATCTCGTCCATGGTGAAGACCATGTTCTTTTTGACCATGCCATTGATCATGAAGCGGTGCTTGGACGGGTCGATGTCCCACCAGCCTTGGTGGTGACGCTCGAAGTGCAACCCGCTGGGCGTGACGATGCCAAACAAGGACTGCAGTGGCGCGAACGACACCGATGCTTGTGTGGTTTGTGTCAGGCCAGGGCTTTGACGGCGCTGCAAGTTCGCTTCAAACTTAGAGGGCTTGCCATACCCTTCAACGGCCACACCTTGGCCCAAGCCCACAGCATGCTCAGGCAAGTTCAGGATGTTGGGGTCACCACCTTCAACGGGCACCGGATTGCCTTGGGCCATGGCCATGGGCGCAGCGGCACCTGCAGCAGCCGCTGCAAAGGCGTTGCGAATGAAGTCGCGGCGGCC
>CAITSG010000189.1 GCA_903894995.1 uncultured Burkholderiales bacterium | reverse complement strand
TCTTTCAAAAACACCTCTTGACGACGCAGGGCTTGGTCTTCTGCGTAATCCAGCCACATCGTCACGATGCGGTTGAGTGATTGGATTTCAGGCTCATGAAGGTAGTTTTTGGCCACGGTGACATCGGCTTTTTGTACGCTGCCCGATTTCCAGGTGGTCAAGCCCATGAGGGGTTGGGTGCTGTCGGCACGCTCAGCGATCAATTCGGCGGCCGTTTTGCCTGTGACGGCGAAATGCAGCTTGTTTTGTATGAAACGGAAAAAGCGCGTGGTCTCGGGCAGTGAGGGCGAATAGTCTGCCGCCATGGCAAAAATCTCGCGCACCCGCAGATACATACGGCGTTCGCTGGCGCGAATGTCTCGAATGCGCTCCAACAACACATTGAAACGGTCGGGCGCCGCCGAATCACCTACCGGCGGGTTTTTCAGGCGCTCGTCATCCAGCAAAAACCCGTTGACCAGATAGTCCCGCAAGCGTTCGGTGGCCCAGCGGCGAAACTGCGTGCCCCGCGCTGAGCGCACCCGGTAGCCCACCGCCAGGATGGCGTCGAGGTTGTAGTGGTCAATGTTCCGGTTGACGGTTCGCTCACCCTCTTGGCGAACTATTAGGAATTTCCTAATGGTTGCCGAAGATTCAATCTCGCCATCGGAATAAAGCGTTTTCAGATGCTCGTTGATGGTGGGCACCTTGACCTGAAAAAGATCGGCCATCAAGGCTTGCGTTAGCCAGAGCGAATCCTCGATGAACCGACACTCCACACGGGTGCGACCATCTTCGGTCTCGTAGAGCAGGAATTCGCCGGGCTTCACCGGCCCATTATTTTGGGTATTCACCATCAGTCCATTATCGTAAAAACCCCAAACTGAACACCTGCGGGCGCAGCTTGGTGGTCAGCGCTTCGTAGGCCACCTCAAAAGGTTTGAAGTTGACGGGGGCGGTGTCGCCGCTTTTGTTGCGCTCGGCCAGGGCGTTGCGGATTTGGTACCAGCCGACGTCGGGGCGGTTGAGCTTGTACTGGTCGCGCACGGTGCGCACGTCGGTGTGGGCAAAGAAGGCTTTCCACAGGGTGCGGCCGGCATCCAGGACGGCGGAGGCTTCTGGGGACAAAGCCTTGTCGGCCAGGTACTGGACCATGAAGTCGGATTCAAAGCGGTCGGGCGCGTCCACTTCTTCTTCGTTGTAGGGGATAAAGTGGTTGACGATGGACCACTTTTTACCGTTCCATTCCAGGTCGTTGGCGCTGGCGGTCAGGTTGCTGCCGTTGAACAGCATCCACAGCAGGCAGTCGGTTTTGAACTCATCGGTGAGTGGTTCAGTGGGTTGAAGGAATTGATCGCGGTCGTTGCGCCAAGTGGGTTTGATAAGTCGTCGTGCGGCAAACAACATGCCCGCTTGGCTCAGATTTTTTTTGGTCACAAAAAAGCCGCCTTTGTGACCAATGTCGTGCACAGATGAAAGCAATGCAGTTTGAAATGCGTTTTGTAAATCATTGCTGTCGGACAGCATGTGACCGATGGCTCCGTCGGACCATTTGGTTCGACGTACTCCCTTGACCTTTGTCGTAGGCGTTACCGCATTGATCAGTGGCAAGACCTCTGTGTTGTTGGTTTTTTCTCGACCCATCCAATTGGTAAGCAGTGATGAATTCGGTAAGTTAAAAAATGCCTTTTCACCAATTTCTTGCCCCTGCTTGTCCAACAGAGTGGTTCTGATTTCGGTCAAAGGGGTTTTCAGAGGACCTTGTTGGTCGGTTCTCCAGACTAAAAATCCAATCGGGAAATCCCCTTTTAGCCCGTCAAACGATTTGCTGTGCACCACAAAACCACCCACGTATTTGGCATTCCACCGCTCGCGAAATTGTTCAAAGTTGGGGGCGTTCACGTACTTCAGCGTGCTGAACATCGCCAAGGTGGCGGTCGGCATTTCCTGCGCCATGCGTGCCAAAAACTGCACAAATAATTCACGCGCCGCATAACCGTAGTCGGCCTTGTTCATCAAAGCGCCCATGCGCGTTTTGGCCACGTCGGTTTTGCCTTCGTTCCCCTGTGAATTGGCGGCCTCCGCATACGGCGGATTGATCAACACCAAAATATTCTTCCCCTCCGCAATGGCTTTGCGCAATGCGGGTGGCACCTTGTTGCTCAGGCTGTAATCAATCTGCCCGTCGTCGGTGATGTCGTCGTTCAGGTAGTCGTACTGAAAGCGCTGCGCCGATACACAAGTTTTGGTGGCCTTCATCACGTCGATGTCGGCTTGGTCCAGTGTGCTCATGTAAAGGTTGCGCGGGTTGCTGTGTTTGACTTCCAGGTTGCCCACGCCGCAGCACATGTCCCAGACGATGTAGTCTTTTTGCCAGTTCGCACCCAGTGTTTCGGCGAGCTTGTCATAAGCCTTGTCCACCACATGCAGGGGCGTGTAAAACGCGCCCTTGAAGCTGCGTTCGTCATACGGAATCAAGCTGTCGCGCCGCTCCAGCAGGTAGTCGCGGTATTCGCTTTTGGGCGGGCGGTGGTAGATGGCCCAAAACTGCCGGTAGCCTTCCCTGTTGCCGAGGTCAAAGTTTTTGCCCTTGAGCGAGAAGACCGGTGCTCCGTTTTTGTGCATCAATTCGGCCGGCAAATTGGCGTGTGTGGACACGGTGCCGTCGTGCATGATGTCCGCAAAAAACAACAGGGCGTAGTCTTCTTCGCTCACGCCAAAAATCTCGCGGCCCACCATGGCCACCCATTTGTCAAACACCTGCTTCAGGTTGTCGGGCGTGATTTGTGTGCGGATGATGTCGCCCGACTTGATCGCGGCTTTGACGGTGCTGATGAACTCGTCTTCGTGTGTCTTGATCCTGAACGACACAAAGTAGGTGCCGATGTGGGCCGAGATGTCGTCGAGCGCTTCTTGGGTGAACTGGCTGGCCGACTTGCCCATGCGATGGTTTTTTTGGCCAGAAAAGGCAGCACATCGGCGCTTTTCATGATGGCCGCTTTTTCGGTGTCGATCACCGCCAAAAAAGGCGGCACAGGCTCGCCTTTGTTCAGCGCCACCTGCACGTAATGCAGCAGCTGGGTGAACATGGCGTAGCTGGAGTGGCGGGCTGTGTCTTTGGCTTCGAACCAGATTTCGCGGCTCTGAATGTCGATCAGACCCTTGGTGTAACCCTTGAGGCCCAGGGCCTTGATGTACGCGTCTTTGACGTCTTCTTCGCTCTTGGCGGCTTGCAGTTGGGTGTAGAGGCTCACGGCAGACGATGTGGATTAAAAAATCAACATTGTCATTTAAATAAACATTTAAGTACTCTTAATTTTCAACTTGTCATTCATCGGGCAAAAGCGACCGGCGCATGCTGTTGAATGGGCGCTGTGACAAATCAATGCGTCAAGATGTGGACCGGAGGATCAAGGGTGGCCAATTTGGAGCCGAGCTTGGACTGGGTGCAATACCGCCGATGCACCCCACCCCAACGCCAAGTCAGTGGCGTCAGGCAGACCGATGTTTTGGTCTTGTGATCCCTGTGCTGAGGGTCCAAAAACAGCGGGCATTAACCCCATCAGAAGGCGGTGTGTCACGAATTATTCATCGATCCTTCATAAGCTGATCGTTTTCAACAGAACACTGGTTTTGGTTCCGAACAGGTCTTGCACCTGGACGCACCACAGAGCCAAAACCCAGACCATGTCCGCCAAATTTTTCAATCGCCTTGCTGTTCGCTGGCACCTGTTGGGCTTGCTGTTCATGGCCTGTTTGCTGAGTGCATGCATGCCGCGTCAGATGCTTGTCAACAGTGCTGCCGACGCCCTCACCACCCAAGTCCAAGCCGAGGAAGAAGACATTGGTTTGGCGCGTGAGGCCAGCGCGTTCTACCTCAAAGTGTCTGAATCCTTGTTGCGCCAAACACCTGGACATTTGCCTTTGGCCGAAACGGTGGCCTCGGGTTTCACGCAATACGCCTACGCCTTTGTGGCTTTTGAAGCCGAACGCCTGGCCCCCACCGACGCCAAGGCCGCGCACCAGCTCAACGAGCGCGCACGGCGCTTGTATTGGCGTGCCCATCGCCACGCCATGGCTGCCTTGAACCAAACGACGCCCGGATTTTCTGCCGCACTGGCGCAACCACAAGCAACGCTTTGGCCCAAGCTCCGGGCGGAACAAGTGGGCGTGGCTTATTGGGCGGCGGCCTCTTGGGGCGCATACATTGCACTGTCCAAGGACGACCCCGATGCGGTGGCCGACTTGCCTTTGGCTGTGCGACTGGCCGAACTGGCTTGGCGTACCTCACCCGACCATGGTCAGGGGGCTTTGACCAGTTTGATGGGCAACTTTGAGGCCGCACGCCCGGGTGGGTCAATGGCCAAAGCGGCCGCATTTTTTGACCAGGCTTTTGCCATCAGCGGGGCCCAAAACCCGGGGCCATTGGTGGCCAAGGCCGAGGCCATCGCCCAAGCGGCGGGCGACAGGCCAGCGTTTGAAGCCTTGTTGCAACAAGCGCTGTCTGTGAGCGCCAAGCGCACCGATCTGTCCAGCCAAATCATGCGACAGCGTGCGCAGTGGTTGCTTGACAACGCAGACGATCTTTTTTAATGGGACTTGAACATGGCACGAACAATGGCTTGGATACAAAGCAAGAGCTGGTCTCAGTGGCTGAGTGCGTCGCTGAATGTGTCGTTGGTGGCTTTGGTGATGGCAAGCGCTCCTGCAGCGCAGGCCAACACCCAGCAGTTGCGCATCGGTTCTTTGGTGCCCAAAAACTCTCTGTACCACCGCCAAGTGGTCGACATCGCAGAAAGCTGGCGCGCGGCACAAGGCGCAGGTGCGCGCTTCGTGGTGTTCCCGGATGGTGCGCAAGGGGGCGAAGCCGAAATGGCGCGGCGCATGCGCATTGGCCAGTTGCAAGGGGCCTTGTTGTCGGTCGTGGGTCTGCGCGAAATTGAACCCTCGATAGCGGCCTTGCAAGCCATGCCGCTGTTGTTTCGCAATTGGGAAGAAGTGGATTACGTGCGCGAAAAAATGCGCCCAGCCATGGAAAAAAAGTTTTTGGACAAAGGCTTTGTGGTGTTGGCTTGGGGTGACGCGGGCTGGGTGCGTTTCTTTTCCAAAGAAGCGGCCGTCAGGCCCGACGATTACAAGCGCATGAAGTTTTTTGCCTGGGGCTCAGAACCCGACCAGCAAAACATCATGAAAAGCCTGGGCTACACGCCCGTGCCGCTGGAGACCACCGACATCTTGCCCGCCATCCAGACGGGCATGATCAATGTGGTGCCTTCTACACCCTACTTTGCTTTGGCGACCCAGGTTTACAACTCAGCGCCCCACATGCTGGAAATCAATTGGGCCCCGATTGTGGGGGCCTTGGTGGTGACCCGCAAAGCATGGGATGGCATGACGCCAGAGGCTCAAAAAGCGGTGCGCGTTGCCAGCGACAAGGCGGGTGCAGAAATCCGCACCAAAGCCCGGCAAGAGGTCGAAGAAGCGGTGGATGCGATGAAAAAGCGCGGTCTCACGGTCAACAAACCCAATGCCGCACAAATGAAAGAGTGGAACGACTTGGCCGAAAAACTCTATCCCCGCATCCGCGGCACGATGGTGCCCGCAGAGACTTTTGACGAGGTGATGGCCCACATCAAAACCTTCCGTGCAGGCCCAGCCAAGTGACACCGCATTCACAGACTTCTCAAAAAAGCGCATGGCCCGTTGACGAGTGGTTGGCATCGGCCGCGCTGGCGCTGATGGTGTTGATCCCGGTCATCGAAATTGTGATGCGCCCGTGGACAGGCAGCGGCATCGACAACGCACCCGTGTTGGTTCAGCACTTGGGCTTGGTGCTGACCATGTGGGGCGCTTTGGCGGCCGAGCGGCATGGTCACTTGACCACGCTGGGCGGTGGTGTGCGCGCCGACGACAATGACGCCACCCAGGGGGCCAAGCACTGGGCGCTTGTATTCGCCTATGGCTTGTCGGCCTTGGTCTGCGGCATGTTGGCCGTGAGCAGTTGGCGTTTGGTGGACAGTGAACGCGAGGCCGCCCAAGTGCTGGCCTATGGCATGCCCATTTGGTGGGTGCAGGCCAGCATGCCGCTGGGCTTTGCTTTGCTGGGATTGAAGTTGGGCCAGCGCTGCGCCCGTTTTGTGAAAGTTTGGCCCCTGCAGTGGTTGCCAGGTTTGCTGCTCACCTTGCTCGGGGCCGCTTTGGTCGTGCAATTCGACGACACGGCAATCTCTTTGTGGCCAGCACTCTTGCTTTTGATCGTGGCTTTGTTGGCGGGTGCGCCCATTTTTGCGGTGTTGGGGGGTTTGGCTTTGGCACTGTTTTGGCAAGACGGCATGCCTTTGGCATCGGTGGCGCTCTCGCATTACCAAATCACCGTGAACCCGTCTTTGCCAGCCTTGCCCTTGTTCACTTTGGCGGGCTTGATTTTTGCGCGCACCGAGGCCTCGCAAAGACTGGGCACTTTGTTTGTGGCCTTGCTGGGGCATGGTGCCAAGGGCACGGTGTTGGCCGCGGCCTTGTTGTGTTCGTGCTTCACGGCTTTTACCGGGGGCAGCGGGGTGACGATTTTGGCCCTGGGCGGTCTGTTGTTGCCCTTGTTGATGAAGGCGGGTTATCCCGAAAAACGCGGCATTGGTTTGGTCACCAGCGCCAGTGCTTTGGGCGTTTTGTTGGCGCCTTCGGTGCCTCTCATCATGTACGCCGTCATCGCCCGCGTGCCCATCAACACCATGTTTTTGGCAGGCCTCTTGCCGGCCTTGGTCATGGTGGGATTTTTGTTGGTGTTTGGTGGGTATTTGCGCCAACCCACCGGTGCAGACCCCGCGGTTGTTGCGCCAGTTTTGCACACACCGCCGTCTGAGAGACCTTTGCTTTGGCCGTCTGTTTGGGCCGCCAAATGGGAAATTTTGGCCCCCGTGGTGGCCATTGGTTCTCTGGTCACTGGCTTGGCCACGCCCACTGAAAGCGCTGCTGTCACTGCGCTCTATGCCATCTTGACCCAAGCTTGGGGACACCGCGAATTGGGCTGGCGCTTGTTGGGTAAATGCCTGAGCGAATCGGCCCAGATCATTGGCGGTGTGTTGTTGATTTTGGGCATGGCTTTGGCATTGACCAATTTCTTGATCGACGCGGGCATCCCGGACGCGGCCATCGAAGCCGTGCAAAGCGCCATTCCGGACAAGTTTTTGTTCTTGTTGGCCTTGACGGCGTTTTTGCTGTTGGCCGGTGCGCTCATGGAAATTTATGCGGCCATTGTGGTCTTGGTGCCCTTGCTCTTGCCCGTGGCCATGAGCTATGGCATTGACCCGGTTCACTTTGGCATCATTTTCCTGGCCGCCATGGAGATGGGCTTTTTGTGCCCGCCCTCCGGCATGAACATTTACTTTTCGTCGGCCATGTTCAAAAAGCCGGTGAGTGAAGTCGCCGTTGCGGTGCTGCCCGCCTTGTTGGCGATCTTTTTGGGCACATTGGCCATTGCTTCGGTCCCGTGGCTGGCCACAGGGTTACCCGCTTTGTTGGGTACGCAGGTCTGAGCGCTGACTCAGAGCGTCAACTCAAACCACTCACGCCAACTGCCCATTCAGTCGCGGGGCTTGGCGTACTTGGATGTGCAGGCTTGGCACATGAAAGTGCGCTGATTCAAAAAGCGGGTGAACGAACCGAGCGCGCGCGGTTTGTGTTGGCCGCACCGGTAGCAGCTCATGGTGCCCATATTGGCCGAATCCTGGAAAGGAGAGCCGCCACCTTTGAAGGTGTAGCGAAGGCCATTGGACGCCATGATGGAGTCGGCTTCAAGCTTGAGCGCTGTGTTCATGTGATGGGGTGGGGTTGTTAAAAAAAGGGGAAAGTCAGATTTTGTAAAGCCAGCTCAAGCCAAAGCCAGTTCAGGTGCGGTAGCCAGCCACAACGTATCAATGTCACGCAAGGTTTGACGATCAAAACGGTCGTGCTCTTCCCAATAACGACCCGATTCGACCCAATAGCCCACATCGGCTTCAGCGCGCAAGGCAGTTTGAACGGTCAAGGCATGCGGCGCACCATGATTTGGACTTTGGGTCATGGACGCCAAGTCTTCAAATGACATGCGTGGAAAACAAAGCCTGGAGCTTTCAAGCGCCGAGAGATTCACCACCGCGCAGCCTTGGTGATTCGCCAAAGCCTGAAAACGCAAAGACTTGGCTTCCAGACTTTGCAAGGTGACGTCGTAACGCAAAGGGTCCGCTGTACCGGCACCATAAAAATGGGTGGTTTGTCCGGGCTTGGCTTCGTACACCATGTCACAACCGATGTAGGCAATGACATCGGGTTTCAGTGCGCCCAAGGCCCAATACCCAGCGGTGTAACACATGGTGCCGCCCGCATAGACAAAACCGCCAAACCTGTTTTGTACCGGTACAAACTCTTCGGCTGTGACCACACGTTTGCCGAGAAGATCAAGCGCACTGGGGTGCCGGTCGAGCGGAAAGTCTTCGGGGTAAATCAAACAATTCCATGAAGGGCAGGCCTTCCAAGCGTTGTTGATCACGATGGTGTGGGTAAAACAGGAGGTGTCCCATTCAGCGGTTCTGACCGCATCGGGAGCGCTTCCAACAATCAAGACTTTGTTCAATGAAGAGACCATGAAAAGTGTTTATTCCAGCAATTCCTGCATGTTTGAGGATTGAGATGACGCCTTGATGAATATCACCCAAGGCGATTGGCCGTGACCATGTCACATTTCGCCAATCCCTTTGAGGCTTGGGGCGATTGCAAAAGCAGGGCTGTCTGGGTGCAATACAGACCAAGCCACCCGCATTCTCACGCAAAAGCAGGGCTGGCCGCAGGAGACAACACCATGCATTTAACTTCAGGATTGCACCGCTCGGTGCAAAAGCACCCCGACAAGACAGCCACGGTCACGGGCCAACGTCGCCAGACTTTTCGGCAACTCGCTCAGCAGGTGGCACAAACGGCAGGTGCCTTGCAGGCGCTGGGTTTGCGGCCGGGAGATCGTTTGTCGGTGCTGGCGCAAAACAGCGACCGCATGATGACGCTGCTCTTGGCCGGTTGGTGGGCAGGCTTGGTGGTCAACCCGGTCAACACCCGTTGGACCAGCGCCGAGGTGGCTTATGCCCTGCGCGACTGCGCGGCCAGCGCCTTGGCGGTGGACAAGGCCTTGTTGAGCGTGGCTCAGGCGATGGACGTGCTGCCCGATTTGCGCTGCAAGTTGTTCATGGGTGACACGGCGCTCGGCAGCGAAGTGGCCACCCCGGCAGGCTTTCACAAGCTGGAGGCGCTGGTGAAAGCCGCCACAGCGGTCGAGGACATGCGATGCCCGTCCGACGCGTTGGCGGCCATTGTTTACACCGGCGGCACCACCGGGTTCCCCAAGGGTGTGATGCTCTCGCATGGCAACTTCTGGGCCTCGCTGGTGGGGCGCATGGCCGAGGTGCCCAACCCGCCGCATTACGTCACCTTGCTCACCTCGCCCATGTTCCATGTGGCGGGGCTGGGCCGCATGCTGGGCCAGACCATCGTGGGCGGCACCTGCGTCACCGTTCCGTCGTTTCAGCCCCAGCCCGTGGTCGAGATCATGGCCCGCGAAGGCGTGAACGACCTGGTCATCGTGCCCAGCATGCTGCAAATGCTGCTCGACACCCCCGGCTTTGACCCGCAGGGCCTGCCCAAGCTGGAGCGCATTTTGTGGGGCGCGGCACCGATCACGCTGCCGCTGTTGCGGCGCGCCTTGCAGGCCTTCCCCGAGGTGAACTTCATCCATGTGTACGGGATGACCGAAACCTCGGCCGCCGTCTCGACCTTGCCGATTTCCCGTGACCCGGCCTTTCTGGACAGCGAGCGCATCCGCTCGGCCGGGCAAGCCGGGGTGTCGGCCGAGATCCGCATCGCCGACGCCGAGGGCCAAGAGCTGCCCGCAGGCACGCACGGCGAGATCCTGGTGCGCGGCCCGGCGGTGATGCAAGGCTACTGGGGCCGTGAAGAAGACACCCGCAAGGCCTTGGCCGGCGGCTGGCTGCACACCGGTGACGGCGGCGTGATGGACGCCCACGGCTACCTGTACGTCATCGATCGCATCAAAGACATGGTCATCACCGGCGGCGAAAACGTCTACCCGGCCGAAGTGGAAAGCACCCTCACCAGCCACCCGGCGGTGTCGATGTGCGCCGTTATTGGCGT
>CAITSG010000188.1 GCA_903894995.1 uncultured Burkholderiales bacterium | reverse complement strand
AGGGCAAAATCCAAACCCGAAAGATGTCAGTTTGAGCGCTTGCAGCTGGCTCCTATATGCCGAAAACAGCTGGCTCCTTTATGCCGAAAAGTGACAAACGCCACCGACCCGACCAGCAAACGCGGCGACGAAATCATCCGCCACGCCGCTTTAGGCATCGACCTCCACCTCTTTGTGCGCGACACCAAGCAGGCCGTCGGCAAGGCCGCACCCTTCACGTACCACGGCCGGGTGCGCTACCAGTCGCACCAGGGCAGCAGGCCCATGAGCATTGTGTTTGGGCTTGATGCGGCGTTGGGGTAATTTACAGGGCTCGATTTGCAGGCACGGTTCACAGGCTCAACTGCGGACAAACGCAAGCAGAAGCTGGTAGTCACCTTGGTCTGCAGCTCGCAGGGCTGCCAGGTAACGTGCCCGAACATCGCTTGCGGCAACCAGACTGGCGCCGCTTCCCCATGTGAACGCAGTTTGGCCAAGGCTTCTCAGCAATGCGTCGGCCATCATGCGTGAATGCCGGCCATTGCCATTGGGGAAGGGGTGAATCCAGACCAGATCGCGGTGAAAGCGTGCTGCGATTTCGTCAGGAGGAAACGTGGCGTTGTCGACCCACCAACGCGTGTTGTCGAACAGGTTCTTGAGCCGCACCGCGACCTGCGTCCAATCGCAGCCGATGTTCTTGTCCGACTTGCGAAACGTGCCCGCCCACGCCCAAGTCTTCCCGAACATCTGCTCGTGCAGCTCTCGGCAAAACCCTTCGCTCAGCACTTGTGGTGCTTTGACCCGCTTCATCCAGCGCACGGCGCGCAGGATGTTCTCCTGCTCCCAGTCGTTCAGGTCGCCCTTGGTGGCCAGGTACTCCGGGATGAGCCCAGCCTTCTCGTCGGGGTCCAGGGGTGTCTGGCCATCCTGTTCATCAAGGTCTATCGCCATAGGTCTGACCAGCGGCCGCGAAGCACTTCTTCGGTCCTGCGATCCACCTGTTTGCGAAGCCGTTCTGCGCCGGGGCGCTGGTCTTCAAGACCCATGGTGTGGGCCACGCTTGCAACCTCTTCCAACGCGATGGTGCGAGCGCGTTCCTGCACCACGTCCGTGAGCGGGCGTCTGGGAACCAGTGCGTAGACCAGTTCGCAATCGAGTCCATCAGCAAGTTTGCGCAGCTGTCCGAGCGAGATCCGGTCATCCGCTTCGGATTGTTCGGACTTGTGCAGCGTTGCCCCCGAGACACCCAGCCGCTCAGCCTGCTGGCGTTCCGTTCGACCCAGGGCTTCCCGGATGAGCTTCAGCCATCCCCGTGACGGTGGCTGACGCTTCACCAAGTCCGCGTAGCCGGAAAGGGTGGACTGCACTTGTTCGAGTCGAAGTTGGTTCAGTTCAGGAGACATTGCTAGCCTATAGGCTGGTTAATTTCATTGAAATGATAGTCTAATTAGAAGCAGTATTCAATAAATTGCTTCGCCATAGAGAAGCAAGTAATGTCATTATGCTGCACTTATAGGAAGCTTTTATTGATCAGGCCAGCGCATAAGCATTGTCTTTGGGTTGCAAAGCGGGGCGGATTGACGGGTGCATCGCTGGCCCTGCATGTGGGTGGCGATTTTTGTTGGTGTGGGAGCCCACCCCTGTGGGCGATGGTTTGCAGGGCGAATGGGTTGCGTTGATGTGATCACTCGGCATGCCACACTGGGTATAGACTTTTATCCATTCACAGGATGCTCATTCTAAATGGGTGTTAATGGGTGCAATATTGGTTTCATGTTGCGTTCAGACACCCTCAAGCTGCATTTCCGCGACCTGGCCGAGCGCAACCATCTGGAGCAGCACGGTAGCGGACGCGGTGTGTGGTACGGCTTGAAATGAGTGATGAGGCTGGTGGCAAACTTCAACACCTGAGTCAGCGACGGAATTCACGCTGCAGGAGTTGCAACCATCGGGTAACGATGTCACGCTTGTTGTCCAACCACTTGAGTGAGCAGGCAGTCAACGCAGAAAACGCAGCAAACAGGGCTGAGCTGGGGCCAGCATTTTTGATAAACACGGACTTCATGGCGCGGCGTTGCCCGAGTTCCACACTCCTTACACAAAGGTCGCAGCAGAAACGCCAAACCGTTCGCTGAGCGCGCGCACTTGGCGAATGTTGAGTTCGCGTTTGCCCGTCAGGATTTCGGACACGACACCCTGACTGCCGATCTCGCTCAGATCGCTTTGCTTCAGTCCGTGTTGTTCCATCAGAAATTTAAGAGCTTGCACACCCGTGACTTCGGGCAGTGGGTGATGCTTGGCTTCATAGTCCTCGATCAGATCGCCCACGATGTCGACCAAGCCCATCGCGGGATGCTTTTCTTCGCCTTGGGTTTCATCCAGCAGGGCTTGGAGCATCTCGGTCATGCGCGCGCAGTGGGCTTCATCAAGGATGGGGGTGATGTCAGTGGCGGCACGGAACTGCTCCCAAATGAGGCGCAGGTGCTTCACGTTGATGGCTGCATTCATGACGTTGATCGTAAAGGCTTGGCACCCACGCCCAAAACGGCCAACCCCTTGGTGGCATGCCTTACCACTACAAAACATGTGGAGGCCTTCATGTTCTTGGCGAGTACACGTCACCCCTGTCATGTCGCCAAAACAGGGTTTTGACAACATGAGGGCTTTTATGGATCAAATATCAATGTTCCCCGCCCGCAGCGCGTTGCTGTCAATGAAGTAGCGGCGAGGCTTATTACTTGTCCAAAATGGACAAAATATATTATTTTTGTCCATAATGGCTAAATGCCAAGCAAGTCACCCATTGTTTTCCCCCAAGAGCAAACGCTGCTCACCGCCTTGGGCGAGCGCCTGCGGCTGGCGCGTTTGCGCCGCAAACTGAGCACGGCCGTGGTGGCGCAGCGGGCAGGCATGTCGCGCACTTCGGTCTACAAGGTCGAAGCCGGCGATGCGGGTGCCACTTTGGGCACTTATCTGCGTGTGCTGGCGGTGCTTGGGCTGCAGGCAGATTTCAATGCCTTGGCAGCGGATGACAAAGTGGGGCGCAAGCTGCAGGATTTGGCTTTGGCCCCATCGCCT